>CAZFQW010000173.1:0-7268 GCA_964521225.1 uncultured Roseobacteraceae bacterium | reverse complement strand
GATTGCAGGGGAAACCTACGAATGCGAGAGCTTCCCTGCTAAGGTAAGCTTTGTGGTCAATTCGAGAACACAACTTGGCGAGATTCGCACCGAGGCAGCCCAATGCGATGTTGGCGGTAATCTTATTGTACAAGTGGGTCTCCCACAAGACGAAGCGGGCAATTCACTCTTGAATGCCTATGTACTCGAAATACAAACGGTGAATGCGGAAGGGATTTTAGGGGAACCTTTAGTGCGCACTCGTACCCCCCTTCCGGTAAGCGGTCAGCCTTCACTAGGGGAAATTCGCTTAGAAGATTTCGCCATCGGCACCTATCAATTGCAAATTTACCAAGTGAACAATACCAACAGCCAAGGCAAACCTTGTGGGCTACCCGAAGCGGCTACCTTCATCATAGAAAAACCGCTTGCTCCCGAAATTGTAACCACACAACCTACCTACACTTGGAATTGCGACCGAGGCGATTTAACCGACATAGAAGTCAACTTGGGCGCTATTAAACTCCCTCGCTACCAATGGCTCGATAGCTTAGGGGCAGTAGTGAGCGAGGAGAAAGATTTGTTGGGAGCACTTCCCGGTCGCTACCGCTTGGTGGTAAGCTCGTCGGTTGGCGAGAACTGCGCCACCGATACGGCAAGCTATCTGCTCCCCGAAGGAGAAGGCTGTATCACAGCGATTCCACAGGAAGAAATCGAAAACTTATGTACCCTTAAAAATACGCTTCCACAAGCGGCACAAGCATTGCTTAACTGGCCCGATTGTAACACTGGCGAATTGCCCAACAATCCGGAAGCTTGGGAAGGGGTTTCGTTTACAAGAGATGGGCTAGTAATTGAAATTGACCTTTCTTCGCTAGGGTTGAAAGAACTATCACCTGAACCGTTGGCAGCCTTCGACGAACTAATTGTACTCAATGTTAGTGAGAATGAATTGACCTTTGAAGATTTAGAAATGCTGCTTCCGATTGTTGACCAACTGATTGCCGAGAACCAAGCCCCTGTAGGCGAAGAGCTCGATGAAGTACGCAACATTACCCAAGAAATTACTTTGAGCATTCCCGAAGGTGTTGCAGGTGCAGGGGGAACGGTTACTTGGATTTTTGTTCCCGAAGGTGAAACTAGAGAAAATGGAACTATACTAGGCACAGGGCCTGAAATAACCATCGAAAACGTTTTACCGGGTGCAGACCAAGGAACGTATTTTGCAGAAATTACGCATCCAGAAATTCCGGGAGTCATCATTTTCAGAAGAGATATTGATTTGTTGATTACTGAAAAAATGATAGATACCGATAGGAAAGCGTTGATCGCCATTCTTACGAAACTGTTAGCTGCCCTGCAAGGAGATAATACTGGCAGAACTTCTTTAGCGTTCAACCCAGAAGGTCCTGCTGCCGCTTGGCCCGGAGTTACGCAAGAAGTTGACCGCTGCGTTGGCTTAGATTTGTCTTCTTTTAATCTAAAAGGAAATATTCCGGAGGAAATAGAGCAACTAACCGCACTAAGAAGATTGTCTTTATTCGATAATCAGTTAACAGGAAGTATTCCCGAAAGTATTGGAGCACTCACCAACTTAACATTTTTAGATTTAGACAAAAACAATTTAAGCGGCCCTGTTCCGGTAGGAATTACTCAATTGAGCAAATTAAGAACGCTGTGGCTCTCTCGTAATGCGTTTACGAGTCTGCCCGAAAATATGGGAAATTTAACCGAGTTGCAGTATCTATTATTGCAAGACAATCAGTTTACCGCACTTCCTAGCAGTTTAGATAATTTAGAAGCACTACAGGTACTCGATGTCAGCAAAAATCAATTAGAAGAATTCTTACCACAATCCCCTAGTTTTACTTCTTTAGAAAAACTGAATTTATCCGAGAATCAACTCACTAACTTGCAATTAAATGTAAGTTCAATGCCCCAGCTAAAGGAATTGAATATGGCAGACAACCAATTGAAAAGTTTGCCAGTGGGCTTAACATCCTTAGAACGCCTGATTGTGAGAAGAAACCTGCTCGATTTTGAAGATGTAGAACCACTGACTCTTTCAGCAACAGAGTACAGTCCACAAAAACAACAAGAAGGCGAGGATAGACGCGCCGTGGAAATTGGTGAAGCCGTAAGCATACAGGCAAGCGTAGGAGGCAGCCAAAATATATATACATGGTACAAAGACGGCATTCCAATTACTAGTCCGCAAACTTCTAACACATACGCAATACCGCAAATGACCACGAGCGATGCAGGAACGTATGAATGTTTCGTAACCAGTGCTTTGGTGCCTAACCTAACCCTCGTAAGCCAAAAAATTGTGTTGAATGCAGATTGTGGCAACCTCTTATCGGCACAAATTACCACGCAAAGCAAACTCGCCTTCTGCCAAAACGAAAATATCTATGCAGAACTAAGGACCAATAGTACAGCGGGCTTACAATACACATGGTTGCGCAACGGGCAAGTGCTCGCCCTAGCAAGCGATAGCACGTACATTGCCTTTGCGCCCGGAACGTACCAAGTACAGATAGCAGCCCCTACAGGCTGTATAGCTACATCGCAAACAGTTGTGATTTCGCAAACGCCTACCCTCGATGTATTTGTGGAAGCAGAAGGGCAAACCTTACGCGCTACTACCAATGGAGATGCAAATGCCATTTTCTGGTTGAGAGACGGCATTGCAGTACCGGGTGCAACAGGGAGTATTCTCAACATTACCGAGCAAGGAATTTACCAAGCTGCCATCGACAATGGGCAGGGTTGCGTAAGCAAGTCGGAACCACAGTTGTACAATGTTACAGCGCTTGACGATGCCTTTGAAACAGGGCCTTTGGTAGTGTACCCTAACCCAACGGAGGGAGCGTTGAAGGTGGCTTTCCCAGAGAAGCAACGAGAGGTTACAATTATATTGTTCCAGACCGATGGCAAGCAAGTATCGACGTACTTGTATCTGAATGTGAATGCAGTATCGCTCAACATGGAAACCCTGCCAAGTGGAGTGTATCTGTTAGAAATCAGCAGCGAGCAGGGTCATGTAATGAAACGTGTGGAGAAAAAGTAATCATAGCAATTCATGCAAAATTTCGATAAATTAAAAATTATTATGCGAATCAGGGGTTATAATCCTCTTATTTGAACCTGAATAGTAAATTCTGCTGTCATTCTGAGCTTGCGAAGAATCTAAAAATAGGTCAAGTAAACGGTATAGTTCTCTCCCCGCAGTCGGGATGGCAGAAAACTATGCTTTTACTTGCTTTTTTTTGATTTTAATACTCTTTTAACCCCTGATTCGCATTTATTGATTAAACCTGCTAAGAAACGCTTTTATCAATGGCTCAGATTAGAAAAACTTTCAATACATTAAATTTCCTAAAGAAAAGCATCAAGAGTAATTTAAATAAAAAATTACTCTTGATGCTTTTTGTATTTTGTTACTCAGCAGCTTCTGCACAGCAAAGTCAGGTGCTTGAGCGGCAAGCGATAGAATCAATCAGTGAAAATCTGATGTCGAAAATAGATACTACAAAAAATGAATTTAGCCGATTAAGAACGCTATGGGATGCGTACGAACAATTTGCTTCAAAGTATAGCAGAGAAGAGACGGAAAGTATTTATAAGCGTCTTATTCAGCGTATTCCGCCAGAAGATGAGGTATTAAAGTCCGAAGCGTATTTAGTATTAGCAAACAACCTCATACAAAATAGCACAACTCCTAATTACGAAGCGGTAGATGCGTATTTCGATCAATCGATAGAGGCACTAAAATCGGCAACTCCCTGCGAAAAGATAAAAGTCAAACTCGAGGGGCCATCGCTATATGCAAAGGCAACACCTCCCAACTACGAGGTCGCAAGAATTTTATTTGAGCAACTGATTGAAGAAGCTAAAGAAAACGAGTGTAAGAAAGAACTTCTACAATCGTTAGTCTATCTTGCCGAACGTGTTTATGAGTACCAAGGCATGATGGTGAATTCGTTGGCAATTAAAAAGCAAGCCATCGATATCGCCGATTCTTTGGGAGCTACGCCCGAAATGCAAGGGTTTTTACATTCTAAAAAAGGCAACCTTCATTTATACATGGAAAATTACCAATCTGCATTAGAAGATTATATCAAAGCAGATTCATTTTACATGCAGATGGATGTCATTGATTATACCATTGTTTCGAGTACCAACAATATTGGGATTTGTTATACTCAGCTAGAAGATTTTGACAAGGCAATCAGTTATTTCGAAAAAACAATAGAACTAGCTAAGAAATCGGAAATGCAAGCTTGGCGCAGAGAAGCTTGGGATGGTATTGCAAGCGGTAATATAGGAAACGTATACTTTAAGCGGAAAGAGTACGAAAAGGCAATTCCATTGCTCATAAAAGACATTGAAACTTCAAAGAAGCAAAATGTTCACCTCAGCCACATGCTATCCTTAAACCGATTGGGAACAGCATATATAGAAACAGGAAAGGTAGAAGCAGGAAAGATACTACTCGATAGTGCTATGCGAGTATTTCAGATGCACCGCACCTACTTTTTCCGCGCGGGTTTTCCAGAGAAGCAAATACAGATACGGCTAGGTAATTTGAAAGGCAACATTGCCTACTACCAAAAAAAACAGGTATTCGATACTGCTTTCACACTTTCGGAGCGCTATAATTTCTTGACCGACTCCTTAAACGATATGAAACGCAAGCAGAGCCTAACTTGGATAGAGGCGCAAATGAAAATAAAGGAAAAAGAAAAAGCTTTTAAAAGCTTGCAAAGTGCTGTGAAACAACAGGGTTTACTGCTGTACTTAGGAGGAGGAATTATTCTTGCGCTTTTGGTAGCCGTAATTGCCATTTGGAAAGGGTACCAATCGAACTTAATTGCGAGGCAACAAGCAAGCAAACTACTAGAAGCAGAGCTAAGAGAACGAAATGAGCGAGAGCGTAAAAAGAAGGCAGAGGAGTTTGCCAAGAGTGAAATCAGCCGACTGGAACGAAGCCGACTACAAGAAGAACTTGAACACAAACAAAGAGAGTTGGTAACCTATACCCACCGACTAGTAGAAAAGAATGAATTACTCCAAAACGTCTTAAAACAAATAGCGCCGAAAGAGAGCCTAAGCAATGGCGAAAAAGTAGAACTTGAACAATTAATTAAACAAGAACTAAATCATGGAATTGATTGGGATAGTTACAAGAAAGCATTTGAAAAAGTACACCCCCAATTTTTTAAAAGCTTGATAGCCGAATACCCTAAGCTAACACAAAACGACCTACGCTATGCAGCCTATGTAAAAATGGGATTGAGTTCAAAAGAAATTGCCACTATTTTGAATGTAAATGCAGATAGCTTAAAGAATACAAGATATCGGATGAAACAGAAAATGGGCTTTTCCTCCAACACGAAAATCAACGATTTCATTGTGGCATTTCAACGCTAGTTGATATGAAAATCGCTGGAATTTTTTGCACTTTAAAGGTAATCAACTGAATTGGCATAAATAAAAAAAATATCTTTTCATGTCGACTAATTATTTGTTTTTTTTAAATATAAAGTGCCTTATAACAGATTAAATAGCAGTTAAATGAATCAATGTCGACTTATAATGATTATAAAAATGAATAATAGAAAAGGTTGTCGACTATTTGTAGACGGTGAAATTATAAAAGTATCTAACCTGTTCTTTAATTTTACTTTGCAATTTGTGAGCTGTATCTACTACACTGATCTTAAAATTATGCGGTTAAATAGCATTTAGCATAATTTCCTTTGAATCACTATCACTAAAAAGCACCTATTGCCTGTAAGGCGGTCTTTGTTATTCTCTCCTCTTTTCCAACCACTATCATGTTTTCTCAAGAGAGTGCATCAGAAGAAGTACTCACAGAGAATTGGAGTTTTTATAATCTATTTTTTAAAACTAAAATTTATCAGTTACACTTATGAGCAATTTTCCTGTAACCCTTCAACATGGCACAATCAACAAAATATGGTTGAATCCTAATGTATTTGTAACCGCTGATAATATAGATGACGACCCCAACCCAGATGTTGTAAGCTATACACCCGTAAATATGAGTAAATTACAAGAGGACAGAAATTACTTTCTAAATGCAGGAGCTATCTACAGTTTCAGCTCTCCCGACCAAGAAGAAGGACTTGTAATGATTCTCGCCTACGACCAAGAAGAAGACTCAGAAGATATAGCAGGTTCTGACCCTTGGCTCGATAGAATAGAAAGACGATTTGGGAAACACAAGAGAAAGCAAATGGAAAACAAGTGGCGAAATTTTAACCGCTAATACATAGAGCGAAAAGAGGTTATCCCAAAAGCCGTAAAACGTTATGTTGAACTCGATTCAACCCCTGTTTGTGGTTTGCAAACAACTACTAAGAGACTCTGAAATAAATTCAGAATAACGGAAGCGACACTTTGGGAACAGCCTTTTTATAGTGTGACTAAAAAAAGAAACAAACGAAGGGATTTCACAAACGTAAGCCCAAGAGTTACTATAATTTATCATCCGACAACGCCTTTTATATATGGAAAAAATAACTACTGCCAGTTATAAAATTTTAGCAAAATTAATTTTTACTGCTGCTGCTATATTAGGAAGTCTTACTGTAAATGCCCAAGATGGCTCAAGAGACAATACCTTCACGGCACCTGCCATCAATAATAGCGTACGGGCCATTTCAAAACTTAGTGATGGAAACTACCTGATAGGGGGGCAATTTACAGCACCCACTAACTATCTGTTGAAATTGAATGAAACAGGTACAACAGTGCCGTTGACAGGTGCAGGAACAGGCCCAAATGGCCCTATTTACGATATTTTGGTAAACGGTACTGATATTTTTATTGTAGGTGATTTTGACTCTTACAATGGCACTACCAGACACAATATTGCAAAAATTGGCGTAGACGGCACATTAGATGCCACCTTTAATGCAACTGTAGACCGAGGCGGAGTATATAATACCATTGCCGTTCAGTCGGACGGGAGAGTAATTGCTGGTGGTTTCGATGGATCTACTACAGGGGTAATTACACGCTATCAAGCGAATGGAACGGTAGATGCCACTTTTGATACCAACATAGGAACAGGTTTTACAAGTGCTTTTGCCTCAGGAGTGAGTGATATTGCCATTGATGCAACGGATAGAATTGTTGTAGTAGGAGATTACCTTGGTTTTAATGGAAATACAAACATCAACCGACCTACTCGCTTAGATGCCAACGGAAACATTGATGGCACTTTTCAAACGAATTTAGGAGGCGATTTTGCAGAT
>CAZFQW010000172.1:0-7281 GCA_964521225.1 uncultured Roseobacteraceae bacterium | reverse complement strand
CTTACATGTTCAAAGAAAAAGGGATTGGCCCTTTGGTAGGAACAAGAACATGGGGTGGTTTGGTAGGAACATGGGATACCCCTCGCTTTATTGATGGCGGCAGAATGGTTGCGCCTCGTGGTGGGTTCTTCGATGCAGAGGGCAAATGGGCTGTGGAAGGCGAAGGGATTGCTCCCGATATAGAGGTCATCCAAACACCAAAAGAGGTATTGGCCGGCAAAGACCCGCAGCTAGAAAAAGCCGTAGAAAAGGCAATGGAATTGCTAAAAGGCAACGAATTCCAATTAAAGCCTGAACCTGCTGCCCCTCAGCGTTGGAAACGCCCTGAGGGGTATAAGGGAGAGAAGTAGATATTATATTCAAGCGTGGACGCTTGAATGAGTTTGGTTTTAGTATCAACTCATGCAAGCGTCCACGCTTGAAGCTTTTTCATAACACTAATTTAAGCGTCCACGCTTGAATTATTAAAACCTAATATCGTATGCGAAGAACCACTCATTCTAAGCAATATAATTTCATTACACTCACCATAGTAGAATGGGTAGATGTCTTTACACGAACGGAATACAAAGATTTTATAGTCAAATCTCTTTAGCATTGCCAAAAGCAAAAAGGGTTGGAAATATATGCTTATGTAATTATGACTAATCATTTGCATTTAGTGGTGTATGACTCCAAAAACCCGCTTTCCGATATATTGAGAGACTTCAAAACGTATACTTCTAAAATGCTTTTCAAGATGATTGAGGAAAACCCGCATGAAAGCCGAAAATCTTGGATGTTAGCTATTTTTAGAAAGGCTGGAAAAGCGAATCCGTTAAACTTACATCATCAATTTTGGCAAAACGAGAATTATCCTGTGGCATTAGAAAGCCCAGAAATAATCCAGCAGAAGATAGATTACATCCATCAAAACCCAGTAAAAGCAGGTTTTGTAAATGAGGAAAGCGAATATTTATATAGTAGTGCTAGCCCTTTGAGTCCTTTACAGGTACTAGAAGCATAGAGATTCAAGCGTGGACGGCTTGAATGAGAGAGGTACGAAACAATGAATAAATTGAGAAATTTCAAACGAGATTTATGCCACGGTAAATAAGCTTGTAATTGTAAATTAATGGTTGTATTTTCATCTTCAATGAGCCGGTGCAATCAGTTTTATGTGCCTTAGTAAACCCATAGTTACTAATTGCTTGGCTCTTTTCAAAGTTTTGACATATACTCAGATATAATGCTTTCTATGAATGCAGTTATTCCAAGAATGAAAATACTTTTTTCTGGTAGTCTATTTATAACGAATACTTTATCATTGATTGTAATATCAGAAATAATACTATCTAATACATTTTTTGTGATTTCTACTAAGTCACTTTAGTAAGTAATGTAAATTAATTTTTAACACTCATCTTTTATGAGTAATTCACTAAAAATCACGTTTTATGAAAATAAATAAGCCAAAAGAGCAAACGTCTTACATGAGCAATGGGGAGGCACTCAGCAATCAGAAGGGGGGAAAATATATGGATCCTCCAGTACAAATGAAATTTAATGCGCCCATTCAGGCAGCAGGACTCGGTGGCTTTTTGAAGGCAGGAAAACGATTCGTGAGGAATTTGGCTGGTGGTAAGGGCTTGAGGGAATCTGTCAAAGACGTAAAAAAGCATAACAAAGCAACGGATGAGACTTTTTATAAAGTTTTCAAAAATTCGAAAAAGAGAGAGGCGTTTAGAGAACATTGCAAATCTGAGTACTCTACTGAAAACTTCAACGCCTTCGAATTTTTGTTCAGAAAGAATAGCCTTAGTGCTTCCGAGCTTCAAACTTTTGCAGATCGATTTGTTGGAAGTGATGCCCCTCAAGAAATAAATATAGGAAAAGATGAAAACGAAGCGGTTGCCAAAGACTTGCAGAGCGGTAACGGGGCAAGCGCAGAAACTATTGAACTTCTCCAAAAAGCTATTAAGATAAATCTTTCGGATACTTATTCGAGGTTTATTATTTCTTAAGTAAGTCAATTTTGGTATGTTCTAAATCGACATTTAGTGTTTGAGATTTTACCAATTCGTTTAAGTCGTCTACTGTTTTATTTAAGCTTTTTACAGCTTTGTCAAATAGAGCAAAATATTCATGTGCCTGAATAGCTATTTCTGATGATTTGAGCATATCGTATATGAAATTTATACTTCGCTTGTGGGTGTTCAAATTATGTCCAACTGTGTATGCAAAATTTCGTAGCGTATCATTTTGTTTTTCAAGCTGCCGTTTTAATACAACACTTTCATTTTCGGCATTGACCAAATTTGTTATGTCAGAAGCGACACCAATAAATCCAACAACGTTTCCTGAATCGTCTTTAATCGGAGATGCAACTGTCATTCCAGAAAACTTCGACCGTTAGGAAGACGTTTATCCGAAATCTGTTGATAAGTGGCACATTGTAAACCAACCACCAACTACGGTTGGCTCGCCGAAATAACGGAAGCTAGAGTGTAAGAACGCTCTAGCTTTTTTCATTTCAACATTTAATTAATTCAAATTTCGGTATTCATTTGGGGAGCAGCCCACTTGCTGCTTAAAGAAGCGGGTAAAATGCTGAGGGTATTTAAAACATAGTTCGTAAGCTACTTGGCTCACCGATTTATTGGGGTCGAAAATACGTTCTTTCGCCTCTTCAATCAGTTTCATTTGGATGTACTCTTGTGCTGTTTTTCCGGTCTCTTTTTTTATTAAATCACCAAAATAGTTTGCCGAAAGGTGAAGCTGTTCTGCACAATAACCCACTGAAGGTTTTCCATCTTTTTCGATTTTTTCTGACTTAAAATAGGCATTTAAAATCCCTTCAAACTTTGCAGCAAGGCTTTGGTTTACGTTCTCACGTGTAATAAACTGACGGTCGTAAAAACGGGTGCAGTAATTTAGGAAGAGTTCTATATTTGAGATAATCAGACTTTTGCTGTGCTTGTCAATCCCATGGGAAAGTTCGAACTGAATTTTTTGAAAGCAATCCAAAACAATTCCCCGCTCTAGTTGCGATACATGGAGTGCTTCATGCAGTTCGTAAGAAAAAAATGAGTATTGATGGATACTTTTTCTAAGATGAGTACCTAGCAATAAATCGGGGTGAAACAACAATGCATAGCCCGCCAACTTTGCGTTGGGGTCGATATGGGTAATGTTAATTACTTGGCCGGGGGCTACAAATACAAGTGTCCCATCCTGATAATCATAATTTTGCCGCCCGTATTTTAAAATGCAGTTTTCTCCTTGTTTCAGAAACACCCCATAGAAGTTGTAGCGGACGGCTTCCGAAGTTTCTTCACCGAAACGGCTTCCTTCTGAGAGGTCTAACACAGAAATGTAGGGGTGCAACGCAGAAAGATTGAGTCGGGTGCAGTAATCGTTTACAGTAACTAAATCTTTTATTTTACTCATGGCAAATGGTATTTTATCAAATAAACAATGTATTCAGGAAATTTCACCTTTTGCCCGTTGCTGTCGGTAATAATGGTAGGGAAAGCCTTAAAATCGGTAGGTCTGTTCACGTTAATTCATTATACCTTTGGAGAAGTAGAACACAAATTTTTGTTTCCCGATTTTTATTGTAAGAAATAATCGCTCATTCTATTTACCAAAATAAACAGCAAAAAAATGAAAAAATTAATTGTTGGATTTGCCTGTATTCTGATGAGTATGCAAGTGCTTTTCGCACAGAATGCTGATACCATACAGGAAGTGAAAGAACTTTCAAAAGCAAAATGGGAGTGGATGGCTAATAAAGATGTAGCTAAATTAGAACCACTTTTCCACAACCAATCCAGATTTGTACATATGAGTGGTACCTGGAAAAAAGATAGAGAATTAGAAATTATTGCATCGGGGAGTATCTGGTACAAAAAGGCAGATGTACACGATGTAGTAGTTGAAATTATTGATGATACCGCCATTCTATGGAACCGTATTACACTGCTAGCACATGTTAGAGGAGACGATGTGTCGAATGAATTTACGGTTACAGAAATCTATAAAAAGCAGGGAAGTAGCTGGAAATTATTAGATCTTACTTTTAGCAGCGTTCGGGATACTCACGAGATTGCACATTAATTCGAGAATCTAAAGAGTTTCTTCTCCTCAAATCGAAAACAAAACGGTGACTTTAACAAAGTGCCTCTTTACATAAAATAGAAACGCTATGGCAAAATTCAATCTCAAAATTAATGGAAAAAGCCAAGAAGTAGACGTGGACTCTTCAACGCCCATTCTTTGGGTACTAAGAGACCATTTGCAACTAGTTGGAACTAAATATGGCTGTGGTATCGCCCAATGTGGGGCGTGTACCATCCACCTGAACGGTGTAGCAATTCGTTCGTGTTCGCTGCCCATTGCGAGTGTTGGGGGGCAGGAAATTACCACTATTGAGGGCCTATCTGAAAATGCAGACCACCCTTTACAAAAAGCATGGTTAGAACACGATGTACCACAATGTGGCTACTGCCAAGCAGGGCAAATTATGAATGCTGCGGCATTACTCAAAAACAATCCAAACCCCAGCGACGAGGAAATCGACGCAACGATGAACGGCAACATTTGCCGTTGTGGTACCTATACAAGGATTAAATCGGCAATTAAAACCGCTGCAAAAATGAGCTAAGGGCTTCCGGTTGGCTCACATCTTTTTATCCTTTTATTAAAAAAATAAGAATTATGTCAATGATAGAAACATCCATAGGAAGACGCTCTTTTTTGAAATCGATGGGAGTAGCAAGCGGAGGCTTAGTCTTAGGCTTTAGCATTCTGCAATCGTGCAAGCCCAATGCTGAAAAAGTAGCAGCTACCGCTATGCCCAAAGAGTGGTTTAATTTCAACCCGTACTTAAAAGTAGGCGATAACGGCATTGTAACCATCTTTAGCCCTAACCCAGAATTTGGGCAAAATGTAAAAACCTCTATGCCCATGTTGGTGGCAGAAGAACTAGATATCGACTGGAAAAACGTAATTGTTGAACAAGCGCCCTACAACTCCGAAATGTATGGATTTCAGTTTACAGGGGGGAGTCGGGGCATTATGAGCCGATGGGAAGGGTTGCGTAAAGCCGGTGCCACTGCAAAGCACATGCTGAAAGAAGCCGCAGCCCAAGCTTGGCAAGTCCCTGCGGGAGAAATAAAAACCGAATTAGGTATGCTTTCGCACGAGCGAACAGGAAAAACAGCTACCTATGGCGAAATGGCATCGGCAGCTTCCCAAATACCCGTACCCGAAGAGGTGCAACTGAAGGCAGTTAAAGACTTCAAAATCATTGGAACGTCTCAAAAGAATGTTGATGGTAAAAAAATTGTAACTGGCGAGCCTATGTACAGCCTCGACTACAAGAAAGAAGGGATGAAGATTGCGATGGTAGTACAACCCCCTTCCTTTGGAATGAAATTAAAATCGTTCGATGCTGAAAGCGTGAAAACGATGCCCGGTATCCAGGACGTATTCGCCATCAAAACCTACAACGATGGGCAAGAAAAAGCCGCCTTTGACACCAACGCATTTCCAGAGTTAATTGCCATAGTAGGAAATACCACTTGGGAAGTAATGCAAGCCAAAAAACAACTGCAAGCCGAGTGGGAACCTTTTGCCCCTTACCAAGAAACTGTCGTTGGTTTCAGAGGGGATAAAAATGCGGTAACCGTTCCCGCAGGGCTAGAAAGTAGCGAAAACCATACTTCGCAGATGGAAGAGTTCGATAGAAAACCTGGTAAAATTGTTCGAAAAGATGGCAACCCCGAAGAGGCATTTAAAAAGGCAGCAAAAATAATTGAACGCAGCTATTCGGCACCTTACCTAGCACACAACTGTATGGAGCCTATCAATGCTTTTGCTCATGCAGAAGGCGACAGGCTCTGGATTGCCGGCCCTCTTCAAGCCCCAACCCTTATTGAACCTACCATTTCGACAAGAATGGGTATCCCTGTGGAAAATATCGACATTGAAATGACCCGCATGGGTGGTGGTTTTGGCCGCCGTGCTTATTCGCATTATATGCTAGAGGCTGCGCTGATTTCACAACAAGCCAAAGTACCAATAAAGCTGATGTACACCCGTGAAGACGATATGACAAATGGGATTTACCGCCCAACCTACCGTGCCACTTACCGTGCCGCATTCGACGAGAACAATAACCTGACTGCTTTCCATGTAAAAGCAGGAGGCATCCCAGAAAGCCCACTATTTGCCAACCGCTTCCCCGCAGGGGCAATGGATAATTATATGGCAGAAGAATGGTCGATTCCATCCAATATTACCATTGGGGCTTTCCGTGCACCACGCTCTAATTTCATGGCAGGGGCAGAGCAATCTTTCTTAGATGAAATTGCCGAAGCTATGGGTAAAGACCCAATAGCGTTTCGACTTGAATTGCTGAAAAGAGCGAAAGAAAACCCTGTAGGAAAGCAAAATGACTACGATGCCGCCCGGTATGCAGGCGTATTAGAGGTAGTAAAAGAAAAGTCGGGCTGGGGAAACAACGATGCCAACCTAAACAGAGGCGTTTCGGCGTATTTTTGCCATAATACTTATGCCGCCCATGTGTTAGACTTAACCATTGAAAATGGAAAGCCCATAGTACAAAAGGTTACTTGCGCTATTGATTGTGGCGTGGTAGTAAACCCCGATGCTGCTACCAATATGGCAGAAGGAGGAATTATCGATGGTGTTGGTAATGCTTTTTTCGGAGAGATGACGTTCAAAGACGGGATGCCTACCAAAAAGAATTTTGACCAATATCGAATGATTCGAATGAGCGAAGCCCCTAAGAAAATTGAGGTTCATTTTGTGAAAAATGAAATTGCTCCCACAGGAATGGGTGAACCTCCTTTCCCCCCTATTTTCGGAGCTGTAGCCAGTGCATTATACAAGGCATCGGGTAAGCGCGTTTACCACCAGCCTTTTGTTGGGAATAAAATTAAGTTAGGGTAGCTCTATAAGAGTGTTCATTGAATTTACAAAAAAATGAACACTCTTTTTTGTTGAAGGCACTTAGGCAAAGATATTATTGTATTAGCGCGTCGTACGAGGTTCTAACAAATAGAATCTAAAATATGGCGAGATAGATGTCTTTACAATTATACGCCTCTCTCTTTGGTCGGTGCACCACGTACTCGGCTATGAGTAGTTGCGTGGTTTAGCGATTAACATAGCAAGTACACACCAAGCTGAAAATCCGAGAGGATTTTCAGAAGTAGGCGAGAAGGCAGTATTTAGAATTCCGTGTATAAGAATTTAGAAGAGCAAGGGAGTTAC
>CAZFQW010000171.1:0-7327 GCA_964521225.1 uncultured Roseobacteraceae bacterium | reverse complement strand
TAAAATCAGCAGCTTTATGCCTCCCGATTTAAAGCAAGATTCTAAATGATTAAAATCCATGCAATATTTACCCCCTTTAATCACAAGTGGGTTGGTTACAATTTCTCTTTCATGCTGCTCAATTGCTTGTGAAAAGCGGTAATAGACAGGGGGCTGTATTACCACCTTATCTCCTTTTTGCGAGTATGCGTCGATTGCTAGATTAATAGCAGGTAGTACACCAGGGCAATATAGCATCCAATCGGGGTTGCAAATCCATTGGTGTCGTTGCTTTAACCACGCTACAAGTGCTAAGTGATACGATTCGGGGCGAATGCTATATCCGAGTACACTATGGTCTATTCTTTCCTTTAACTTCGCTAATACTTCACGTGGTGCTGCAAAATCCATATCTGCTGCCCACATAGGAATAAAGTCGTCAGGTAACTGGATAGCATTGCTGTTCTCCCACATCATAGAAGAGTTTTTATGTAATAGTCGATCTGCACCATCCCATTTTAATGAATTAGAGTGCTTTCTGTTAATAATTTTATCAAAATCCATTGTACTATGTTGTAATTAATTGCAAAAGAGTGATTTACTCAATAAATTTGCGCCTCAAAAAAAATGATATCGACAGATTTACCTTGATGATAAGAAAATGTATTTAACTAAAGAGAAAAAATCTGAAATTTTCGAAGCTAGTAGTTTCACAAAGCAAGCCACCAATACTGGTTCTATAGAGTCGCAGGTTGCTCTATTCACATATAGAATTAGTAGCTTAACTGAGCATTTAAAACTAAATAAAAAAGACAACTCTACAAGGCTTGGCCTTTTAAAGTTAGTTGGTAAAAGAAGAAAACTCCTTAGATATCTTCAAGAACAAGATATCAATCGCTATAGAGCTATTATTAAAGAGCTTGGTATCAGAAAGTAATGAGCTTTCTTTATACAGTTTGTATAAGAGCTTACCTTATAGTTTTCTGTAAAAAAAACGCCAAAAGGGGAATTCAATTAAGAATTCCCCTTTTGGCATTTAGTTTTTTTACCATTGTTAAACACCGCAATGCCTTTTATTTTTCCTAAATTTCACTTGTTAAAATATAGAAGGTAAAATAAGAAGCCTCATCTTAAGAAATGGTATAAATTTATTTCCTCACCGTTCCTTAAATAGCTGTAAAAAAAGAATTGAAATAATAATTAAGAAAGAAATTATCGATGCACTTAAACGTAATTAAAAAAACTGTAGCCCTACCAGACGGAAGAGAAATCACGGTAGAAACTGGTAAATTAGCAAAACAAGCCGATGGATCTGTTGTTGTAAAAATGGGTAAAACAATGCTGCTCGCTACCGTAGTATCTAGTAAAGACCCTAAGGAAGGAATAGATTTTCTTCCTCTTTCTGTCGATTATCAAGAAAAATTTGCTGCTGCAGGTAAAATTCCTGGAGGATTCCTAAAAAGAGAAGGTAAATTAAGCGACTATGAAGTACTTACTTCAAGACTTGTTGATAGAGCCATTCGTCCGTTGTTTCCCAATCATTACCATTGCGATACTCAAATCGCTATTTCGCTAATTTCAGGAGAACCCGAATCTAATCCTATTGCGCTTGCCGCTTTGGCAGCGTCTTGTGCGCTAATGGTTTCAGATATTCCTTTTGGAGGGCCTATCTCGGAGGTACGTGTGGTTCGCCATCAGGGAGATTTTATCGTAAACCCAACTACTGCCCAAATGGATGATAGCGACTTAGATCTTATCGTAGCCGCCACTATGGATGATATTCTTATGGTTGAAGGTGAAATGAAAGAAGTTTCTGAGGACGATATGTTGGCAGCACTTCAAATTGCACATGATGCTATAAAACCTCAGTGTGCAATGCAAAAAGAGCTTGAAGCAGCAGTAGGTTCTACACAAAAAAGAGAAGTTGCTCCAATAAAAGAAGACGAAGAGCTAAAGAAAGAACTTCATGAAAAGCTATACGAAAAAATATATGCAGTTGCAGCTTCTAAAACTAGTGATAAAACACTCAGAAAAGACTCTTTCAAAAAAGTTAGACAAGAGTACTTAGATAGCCTGCCCGAAGAACATGATTTAGACTTGGCGCTAATTGGAAGGTATATCAGTGGGATAGAGAAAAAAGCCTCACGTGATTTGGTGCTAAAAGAAGGTATAAGGTTAGATGGTAGAGAAACTACCGAAATTAGACCTATTTGGGGCGAGATAGATTATTTACCGGCGGCGCATGGATCGGCTGTATTCACCAGAGGCGAAACACAATCGTTAACGTCGGTAACACTTGGCACTAAGCTCGACGAGCAATTAATAGATCGTGCAATGCACAGAGGTTCAAGTAAGTTTATCTTGCATTACAACTTCCCAGGGTTTTCAACAGGAGAAGTAAAACCTAATAGAGGCCCTGCTCGCCGCGAAATTGGCCACGGAAATTTAGCACACAGAGCCCTTTCTACGGTTATTCCTAATGACAGCCCCTATACCATTAGAATTGTTTCTGATATTTTAGAGTCAAACGGTTCTTCTTCGATGGCTACTGTTTGTGCAGGTTCGTTAGCACTAATGGATTCTGGCGTAGAAATTACATCGGCTGTTTCTGGCATTGCCATGGGGATGATTTCTGATGCAGAAACAGGGCAGTATGCTATTTTATCGGATATTTTAGGCGATGAAGACCACCTTGGCGATATGGACTTTAAAGTTACAGGTACTGCCAATGGTATTACTGCTTGCCAAATGGATATTAAAATCGATGGCCTTTCTTACGAGGTGCTGAAAAAAGCCTTGGAACAAGCCAAAGAAGGCAGACTTCATATCCTTGGAAAAATGAATGAAGTAATTGCCGAACCTAGAGCAACCTTTAAGCCTCATACACCACGCTTTATGACCATCAGAATCGAAAAAGATATGATTGGTGCAGTGATTGGGCCAGGAGGAAAAGTGGTACAAGAAATACAAAAAGAATCGGGTGCTACTGTGGTAATCGAAGAGAATGACGAGGTAGGTTTAGTAAATATTTTCTCTAGCAACCAAGCCTCTCTCGACGATGCAGTACAGCGCGTAAAAGCAATTATTTCTATTCCTGAACCCGGTGAAGTATATACTGGTATTGTAAAATCAATTACTTCATTTGGTGCTTTCATTGAATTTATGAAAGGAAAAGAAGGGTTACTTCACATCTCTGAGATCAGCTGGGAACGTACAGAAAGTATGGACGGAATCATGGAAGTAGGCGAAGAGGTGAAAGTGAAGTTGGTAGAGGTGGATAAGAAAACAGGTAAATATAGATTATCGCGCAAGGTGTTATTACCAAAGCCTGATAATATGCCTGAGCGACCTCCTAGAAGAGAAAATAGAGATAACCGAGATAACCGCAGAAGCTAGCCTCTATTTTGATAAGTGCCTCGTATCTCGTAACTTAATGATATACAAACACTAACAGGCACTTCAAACTATGAGACAACTTAAAATTAGTAAGCAAATTACTAAGCGGGAGAGTCAGTCCCTTGACAAGTATTTGCAAGAAATTGGTAAAGTAAACTTAATTACTGCCGACCAAGAAGTGGCGTTGGCCCAAAGAATAAAAAACGGAGATCAAGCAGCGTTAGAAAAACTAACGAAAGCTAATCTCCGTTTTGTTGTTTCTGTTGCTAAGCAATATCAAAATCAAGGACTTACTTTAGGTGACCTTATCAACGAAGGGAATTTAGGCCTCATTAAGGCTGCCCAACGGTTTGATGAAACCCGTGGGTTCAAATTTATTTCCTATGCAGTTTGGTGGATCAGGCAATCTATTTTACAAGCACTTGCAGAGCAATCACGGATTGTTCGCTTACCTCTTAACAGAGTCGGTTCACTCAATAAAGTTGCTAAGGCTTTTGCACAATTAGAACAACAGTACGAGCGAGAACCCTCCGCAGATGAAATGGCAGAAGTACTAGAAATTACTGTTTCAGAGGTAATAAATACCATGAGAATATCAAGGAAACATGTTTCGATAGACGCGCCATTTTCTACAGAAGAAAGCGGAAATAGTTGTTTGTATGATATTTTAGAAAATAACAAAGAAGACAATCCCGATTCTAAATTGATGAGCGACTCACTAAAAAATGAAGTAAAAAGAGCACTTGCCTCGCTTTCTTCACGTGAGTCTGATGTGATTAAATTATATTTTGGCTTAAACGGGGGGCACTCAATGACCTTAGAAGAAATTGGTCAGCAGTTTTCATTAACTAGAGAAAGGGTTCGGCAAATTAAAGAAAAGGCAATTAGAAGACTCCGCCATGTTACAAGAAGCAGAACCTTAAAACCTTATTTGGGGTAAGCAATAACTTAATTGATGCAACAAAAAAGCTGAATAAAATCATATTATTCAGCTTTTTTGTTTAAAGCAACTTCCTTAGTTCTTAGGGCAATTACTGCAATGTTTACCCTTCCGTTTATATTTCTTGCAGCAGTTTTTCTTTTTAAAGTCGATTCCACAACCCAACAACTCTTCGGTAAATAGTTCTTCTTCTAGCAAACTAATGCTTGTTTTTTCAATTAAAATGGGGCTTCCTAAGTTCATGTGAAAAGAATTTAATTTACATCTTATTTCTAAAGAGATTCTCCAATAAATATTAGAAGAACCCGGTTAACTATATTTGGTAATCTGCTGATGCAAATTAGAGAAATTATTGTTTTAATTTAAAATTAATCTAAATAAAATTTACTATTCCTCAAAATTAGCTGTCACTGTAAACAATTTTTTCAAAAAGACTCTTTCTCCTCTTCTAGTGAAACCCTGAACTACCAATTCGTAAGTACCGGGAACTTCTGAAGTATAAAACGATACTTTTTGTTGCTGTGCGTTCATCTCGTAGATAGGCTGCCACAACAATATATGTCTCAAGTCTGGGGCATCACTTGTAGCTATTTCAACAGAATAGTTGGGGTTAGGATAAGCTTCTGGCTCAATATAGAGCTTATTTTGAAGCAGATTTTCGTACGTTGACCTGAACGGATTACTCGAACCGGGCTTTAAATGGATGACGATAATTCCGCTACCAGCGAACGCGCTATAAGAGCGTGCTTCTTTATTGTATTTCGACTGACCTCTATCTTTATTGTACTTAATAACCCCCGCTCCTTGAAGGTCTTCTATGGGTAGGCGTAATACTTTATCGGTATCTCTTGTAGGGATGCCATCTACTAAAAATAAAGGGGCATCTGGGTACTGCTCTCCGCCGAACAGCACCCGAACATCTTTTCGGTTATCGTTATTCCATACTCTAATACCACTTACAATTTCAAAAAGATACTCTGAAAGATTATTCATCATTTCGTAATCGCTTGCCTTGCGATAAAACAAAGTGGGTGCTTTCATTATATTTTCCTCTTTTTCTGCCTGTGTTACAGGAATCCCTCGATAAGCTCCAGAAGCATACATAGCCTCTAAAATAGATTGTTGGCGGCCGTACTTAACTACATCTTCTGTTATTTCAGGTTTTCCAAAGTTTATATCAGCAATCGTTTTTGAAAAGTTGGGGGTAGTTTCAACCCAACTAAGGCTCATCTCTCCTTCAAAAAAAGGCACTAAATTGTTTTTATACTTTTCTTTCTCATAATCCCATTTAGCAGTAGAGGGTATAAAAGGCTTATTCACAAACTGACTAAAATAAAAAGATTTCATACCTCCTGAAATATCTGTCAAATCTAAAGAATAAGTATCTTCACTCGTTTTAAAAAAAATAAGGACTTGGTGTGTTTCAGGAATGAATATATAAGGTCTTGCCTTAGGTTTCAATTCCGTATTCGGTTTCAAATCGACCAACAAATAGGGGTGGTCTTGTACCGATTGGAAATTCAATATTTTGTTCGTTCGCAGGTTTTGCTGCTCATAACCTTTTTTCTGAGAAAAAAGGTTATCGTCTTGTACTTTAACAGGACGCACTAGTATACTTAAGCTTGCACCTTTTCCGGTTTCCAAAGATAAACCAGCCTCTATTTTCTCTTTTGTGCCGAAACTACTTTTAGCTAATTGCGTGTTAATGCCTTTCGATTCTTCCGAAGTAGTAGTTAGTGGAGTGGTGAATGCTAATTTTGTATTCGATGCCTCATTTAATACTTCACTACGGTTATAAATTGTAAGTTTCTTTCTGTAAAGAAACTGTTCAACTGACTCGCCTGAGAAGCCGATATTAATCAGGTATTCATCTGTATTTAAATTAGAAGGCAACACGAATTGCCCTGCTGTGCGTCCGTTTATAATTTTAATACGCTCATTTAGAACGACTTCACCTGTTTTAGAGAGCAGATGCAAATTCATGAATCGCTTTCCTGCCAATAAGGTTCCCTCTTCGCTATTATAATTAAATAGCGTGAACCAAACTTTTTCTCCACTCAAATAAAACGGACGGTCTAGTTGTAAAAAAATTTCTTGCCGGTTAGCAGTTGATGCATCGTAAACTTGCGCTTCAACTTTGAGCACCGAACCGATGATTATTAATAAAGCCCAGATAAACCTTCTCATAATATTAATATTGCCACCAGTCTGGCGGGTTGTTTTCATAGTTTCTTAAGTATTCGTATAACCTGCAATCTTGGCAAGGGTGTGGGCGAGGAGGCCCTGGTGAAGCAGGCACTTCACAAACGGGGAACACATTTGGGTCTGATATACCAATGTCTTGTGGATTGATAAACTCTCGGTCGATTTTAGCATTGTAAACGCCAAAGAACCCAAGCCCTGCCACTTCTTCTGCTGAACCAGTAATTTCTCTGATGTTGCCAATTACCTCAAAAGGAGCGGCATCGAACAAGCTGCCTGTATTATCGGCAAGGCTTTGCACATTCGACCAAAAAGTGTAATCCCTTTCAGGCAATGCTAAAAGTTTACTCTCCACCACAAATTCGTATTCAAACTTATTATCAATAGAAATAAATTCAAGATCTATTTGGTAGGTTTGACCGACATCGGCCTCGTTGGCAATATCTCTTAATAGGTGAACATCTTGAAATGGATAATCTTTAACAAAACAATATCTTAGCTCTTCGTTTTCCAAACCTTCCTGTTCTTGGAAAGTTAGCCCAGGCCCTTGGTCCGACTCTATAATAAAATAGTGATCGAGTTCCCATCGGTAATATTTGTTTACTGCCGATTTCTGCACATTGGCTGTAATTTTCACACCTTCTTCTTCAAAAATGAAGTTGTTTTCGTTAATCACTTCCCTTGAACCGAGATTAAACGCTATATCGTTATTAATGGCTAAATCTTCTGAAAGGGCCTCGAACGACGATTCGTAAGTCCTTCCGTTTACGAGTTGTACTTGCACCTTGTAAAAACGCCCCGGAAGTGCTA
>CAZFQW010000170.1:0-7372 GCA_964521225.1 uncultured Roseobacteraceae bacterium | reverse complement strand
GACATTAAGGCGAGTAGCAGCAAGGCGAATCAGCTTTCGTGGAGCAGCCCAGAAGTTGGCGTTTTCTTTTCTTTGGCATTCATAGCGTCGGTGCGCTCTGTGGCGGCAAGTGGCGATGCGGCTACTTGGGAGAAAGTGTTGGAGGAAGCCCAAAAGCTTACCACGGCTACGGCACGGAACAACCACCGTGAACAAATGCCGCAATACCTCATCAACGTGAATGAGCGGCAACAGGTAGATATTAACAACTTCCCCCAAGAGAAGATGTCCGGTAAAGTCATAGAGAAATTGTGGGAGTGAGTAATTGTGCGTGTTGAGTTTTTCAGCCTTTGGTTGAGTGCTATTCTGAGCGGAGTGAAAAACTTAATGAAGGAGTGCCTTACAGAGTGGCTTTAGGGGTAAACCCGAATCAATAGTAAAACTGGAAACAACCTTTTAAGAAGCACTAAAGCAAATGCAGCCTTGGGAAAGAGGCGAAGGCAAAGACCGAAAGGGGGGTGTGCGTTGGCAGGCTTTGCCCGACGGGACGAGCCTTGAGGGAGGCTGCCCAACTCATTGCTTATCCGTTGGAAAATAGAATGATAAAAATTTGAAAACCCTTTAAAATTTAAAAATTATGAAAAAGAAACTCCTACTTATTATTGGACTTTCTGTTGCTCTAAGTGCAACGGCTTTGGCACAAGGTGCGGGCAAAATTTGGTACGATGCCGGCAAATTATACGTGAATGTAGTGAACCGGGGTATCTTGGTGATTGATAATACGAATGCCGTATCTCCTCAGAAATTGGGCTTTATTTCCATTCCGGGAAATGTTGATTTGGCTGTACGAGGGAACATTGTTCTCGCCAACAATTTCGACGATTTGGTGGCGATTGATATTAGCCAATTGGAAAAACCAAAAATATTAGACAGGGTTGATGTCGTGTTCCCTCACCGAGGCAACAGCCACGGACAAGAGCGCATTGCTTGGGAGGTACAAAGTAGGGCTTTTACGCCGGAGGAACTGATGGCACGGAACGACTTCACGATTAATTCGAGCGATATGCCCACGGTGGGCGGTGGCAACGGTGGCGGAAATATGGGCGGTTCGCAAGGTGGTTCAATGTCGTGCTTTGCTTTAAGTGGCGACTATCTGTATGCCGTAAACGATGAAGAATTGCACCTTTTTAACATCAAGAACCCTAAAAAACTAGATAAACTGACCAACAAAGTAAAGGTGGGTGAAGACATTGAAACGGTATTTGCCAAGGGCGATAAGTTGTACATTGGCTCGCAAAAAGGGATGTACATCTACGGGCTAGACGACCCCACCAACCCCGAAGGTCTGGGCGTTTACGAACACGTAAGGGCGTGCGACCCTGTGGTAGTCGATGGTAAATATGCCTACGTAACCATGCGCAACGGTTCGCAGTGTAACCGAGCAGTAAACCAATTAGATGTGGTAGATATTAGCGACCCTCGCAACCCAAGAAAAGTACAAACCTACCGCATGACCAACCCACACGGTTTAGGCAAAGATGGTAATTTGCTGTTTGTTTGCGATGGAAAGGCAGGTTTAAAGGTGGTAGATGCTTCTAGCCCTCGCTCTTTGCGCACCATCCAACGTTTTGAAGATATCGACACCTATGATGTAATTCCCGTAAGTGAAAGGAAGCTGCTCATTATGGTTGGGAGCAACAAAATCTCTCAGTACGATTACCAAGACGAGCGAGATGTAATGTTGTTGAGTGAAATTGGGATTGATTAATTCAATAGATAAAACGTCATTACGATGAGCGAGAGCGAAGGAGTAATCTGTAACGATTATAGAAAATTGATACAGATTGCTTCGTTGCACTCGCAATGACGATGTACTTATTCATCAAACAATCCAATCTATATCAAAACGCTATGAAGTTCTTGCTCACCCTTCCGTCAACCGCCTTCTAGCGGATTAATCCAGATTGAACCTTCATTTTCAGAGATTGATAAGTATTTTTTTTCTTAAAACCCATCACCCAAATCTACCATTTCCCCTACCATAGTTTAAAATTTTGGTCAACTTAAAATTAGCCGATGTTCTCTTTTTATCATGTTTTGAATGATGGCTAAAAAAGCAAATTCAAAAACCTAAACATATTCTTATTTTAATTTCAAAAGAACGAATGCAATTACAACAGCAACAATCATTGGTATCCACGAAAGAAGTATCCAAGAGGCAATTCCACAGCCTATGTACAGCACTCCAATAATCACCAAAATAGGAGTAATAGGGTTAGAGATAAAAGCGAACACCAAAACCACGGTGCCAATAATGGCAATGATTACACAAACAATTTTGAGTACCCAATGGCTGTTTTCTGTTTTGGGCGTAGGCGATTCAGAGGCTACCGCTTGTATGCTGTCTTGTAAAATATTGTTGGGGGAGGTATGTAAGCTAAGTGCAGTTCCCCCAAAACGAATGATCACGGAGGCGAGAAGTATAAGTACTATTTTCATTGTTAATTTTTAAAGAGAATTTCAAACACATCTTCTAGCTTACTTACCGCTTCTAATTTGATTTCATAGCGGTTTTTATCAACTCCTTTCAGGTTGTATTTAGAGACGAATATTTTTTTGAAACCTAGTTTTTCGGCTTCTGCAATTCTGTTTTCTATCCTGTTGACAGCCCTAATTTCTCCTCCTAAGCCTACTTCGGCAGCGAAACACATATTTTGAGGGATGGAAATATCCTCTAAAGAAGAAATGATAGACATACAAACTGCCAAATCTATGGCAGGGTCTTCTACCTTTAGTCCTCCTGTAATGTTTAAAAACACATCTTGAAAACTCACCTTAAATCCACCTCGTTTTTCAAGTACTGCAAGCAGCATATTTAAGCGTTTAGCATCGAAACCTGTACAGCTACGCTGTGGCGTGCCATAAGCCGAGGCAGAAACTAAAGACTGGATTTCTACCAACAAAGGCCTGTTTCCTTCTAGGGAAGTGCCAATGGTAATGCCACTTAGGTTATCATCTCTCTGAGAAATTAATATTTCCGAAGGGTTGGTTACTTCTCTTAAACCATCGGAGCGCATTTCGTAAATCCCGATTTCAGAAGTAGAGCCAAAACGGTTTTTGGCAGTTCGCAAAATGCGGTAGCTCATGTGGCGGTCTCCTTCAAATTGAAGCACCGTATCAACCATGTGTTCTAGTACTTTTGGCCCTGCTAAACTGCCTTCTTTAGTAATGTGGCCTACCATAAAAATAGGGGTGTGGGTTTCCTTAGCAAAGCGTATTAACTGCGCCGTACATTCGCGCACCTGCGATACACTGCCCGCCGCCGATTCTAAGTAAGGTAAGGCCAGTGTTTGGATTGAATCTACAATTAATATATCAGGCTTATAACTCTCTACCGTTCTAAAAATGGCAGAAAGGTTGGTTTCCGTTAAAATAGAGCAAGTTCCCGAAGCTTCTTTGAGCCTATCGGCACGCACCTTAATTTGCTTTTCAGATTCTTCTCCGGAAATGTATAATATGTTTTGCTTCGGTAGATTAAGGGAAATTTGAAGCATTAAAGTCGATTTGCCAATCCCCGGCTCGCCACCAATGAGCACCACAGAACCGGGCATAATCCCTCCTCCCAATACCCTGTTCAGTTCGCCATCGGGGGTGTTGATTCTATGTTCTTCTTTGTAAGATATTTCCGAAATTTTGAGGGGCTTAGAAGCCACAGAAGGTGCTACACCGCTGTTTGCACGCCAATTTCTACTTTGTGCAGGTTCTGCTTCAATCAGTTCTTCGACCATGGTGTTCCACTCGTTGCAAGAAAGGCACTTGCCCATCAGTTTAGGCGATTGGTAACCACAGTTCTGACATATATATACAGTTTTCGCTTTTTTAGCTGCCATTGCGTTTTGGTTATAGGGTTTTCTTATAAAAAGGCCTCGTGGCAATGTGCAAATTAAGCGACTTTAAGCAGATTTTTACTTGAATGCTTGGTTCAACTACGATTTTAAGGAAATGAATCGGTAGCCGACACTTTAGCATACGGTTACGCCGCATTTTTAAGGTTTAAAATCGAACTAAATGAAGCCTAAAGAATCGCTTGAAATAGGGATTCTGTAAGCACCGACGTTATTTTAAAATGAGAGTTATATGCTGATTTTAAGCAGTTGTAGTGAATAAATACAGGGTTAATTATAGGGAATTAAGTAAGTTGGCAACGCTATTCAGGGATGTATAAATCGACATTGGTACACTCCTGATTTAAAATTGAACATTTACTTAGTTGTAAACTATCACAAACTTATGTGCTGTAACAGATACAATATGAAAGTCTTACTAATATTTCTTTTAGGGTTTTATAGCTGCTCTTCGGCATTTGCACAAAATGCAAAAGACAGTTTGTTTCTATTGCTTTCAGAGTCGGTGAAAGAAGAAGAAAAAGCAACACTGTACTCCCAAATAGGATGGAAGCACTATCCGAATTCTCCCGACTCCATGCAGTTTTATTTCAGCCAAGCCATTGCCAATTCTAAAAAGCCCAATTTAATTGCTAGTGCTGAAAGAGGCATTGGTGTAGCTTTTTACCTATTAACAGACTACGAAAAAGCGGCAGCACAAAGCCTGAAAGCGCTTGAAATTTTTCAGGCTGAAGGAAATTTGTATGGTGTTGGTAAGTGCTACAACTCTTTAGGGCTAAATTTTTCTAGCAGGAAAAACTACCAAACAGCCGTAGAGTACCATTGGAAGTCGATGGGAATTGCGCTTAAATTAATAGAAACGCTTCAAGATGAAGATAGCTTACTACTTGCCAAAGAAATGCTTGGGCATAACTATATTAACCTAATAGTTAGCTATGAGATATCGCCACAAAAAGATAGTACACTTTATTATATAGAAAAAAGTATTGATTGGTTTACTGCCTTGCAAGACTCCTTTTATTTGGCAATGAGTTATAGCCGTAAAGCAAATGCGTTATATACACTTCAGCAATACGACGAAGCTATTGAGATAAACCGATTTGTAAATACGACCTTCAGGAACCTTAGTCAGTTCGAAAAAGTATTTACATGGCTAGGAATTGCCCAAAATAGCCTTGAACTAGGGAATATAAAACAAAGTATAGAATATGCATTAATGGGTTATACTTTAGCCAAAAAGATAGAGGCAAATTGGCACTTGCAACATTTAACCCGTGTGTTGGCAAAGGGGTATGCCCTGCAAGGCAATTATGCAGAGGCCTATCAGTATCATACAGAATATAAATCTGTAAGCGATACGCTCTTTAGCCAAGAAAGCGAAAAAAGAATTAACTATCTATTACTAAAACAAAAAGACTTAGAAAATGCGCAATTAGTGCAAGAAAATAGACTGAAAGAAGAGGAACTTACTGTAAAAAATCAGCAAATTCTATTGGTATTAGGCGGTTTAGGCCTCATTATTTTATTGCTTGTGGTGCAGTACAGAAATAGCCAAAAGCTAAAGGCACTCAATAATCAGCTAAATGAAACAAACGCCACAAAAGATAAGTTTTTCTCCATTATTGCCCACGATTTGCGCTCTCCGTTCAATGCAATGAACGACTTTTTACAGATGTTTCAACAAGGGGTAACCGAGTGGTCGGAGCAAGAACTGCGAGATTTTTCGGGGCTAATGCTCTCTTCGGTTAGCAACGTTTCTAAGCTCTTAGAAAACCTGTTGGAGTGGGCAAGTTTACAAACCAACCGATTGAATTTCAATCCACAAGATTTTTCGATTAACGAACTGATTGAGGAAAACAACACGGTCTTAAACCAAATTGCCGAGAAGAAGCAAATTCAACTCAAACAATTAAGTAAAGGCGAAACGATTGTACATGCCGATCGCAATATGGTGAGTACCGTACTGCGTAACCTAATCAATAATGCCCTGAAATTCACAGAGAAAGGCGGCGAAGTAACTATTGAACATGAGCCTGTGATGGATGGAAAATTAAAAGTAACCGTAAGCGATACGGGAAGGGGAATTGCAGCATCGGTACTTTCTAAACTATTTAATGTTTCGGAAAAACACTCTACAAAAGGCGCCGCACAAGAAGAAGGAACCGGCCTAGGGCTTGTACTTTGCAAAGAGTTCATCGAAAAGCATGGAGGGGCACTCACAGT
This sequence comes from uncultured Roseobacteraceae bacterium, assembly GCA_964521225.1. Lineage (GTDB taxonomy): Bacteria > Bacteroidota > Bacteroidia > Cytophagales > Flammeovirgaceae > CAYUJH01. Next base: position 1,265 of record CAZFQW010000170.1, on the reverse strand, counting down.
GGAAAGTACCGAAGGGAAAGGGAGTGCGTTTAGCTTTACACTGCCTATTCAGTAATGCAGATTGAGGGCAAATAAACGAGTAGTCGTGCCACGATTTATTATTGGAAAGGTGCTGTGAAGTGAACTGTGCAGGGGGTTACTGGATAATCGGGGCAATTAAATACACTGGTAGTCCCTACTTACTATTTTCTTATCTAAGCACCCAATCAACCTATTAAGTTGAGTTGGTTCAAGAGGTCATCGCGGAAACTTCTGCCAACAGGCAGCTTCATTCCCTTAATGGAGACTTCATTGCTGTTTTTATCGAAGCTATCCAAATAGTTCAGGTTAATCACTAAACCTCGATGAATCCTAAAGAAGTTATTTCTAAGTGCTTTGTCTTCTAAATCTTTTAGAGGCAGGCGTACTTCATAGCCTCTCCCCAAGCCTAAGTTGAGCCGGGTGTACTTCCCATCTACAGAAAGCCAAGCAATTTCTTCCCAACGTAGCTTAACAAGTTTGTTACCTACTCTCACAAAGAAAGTATCATCGTTAAAGTAATTTTCTTTGGGGTTTTCTTGCCTAGCACTATGCTGAAGGGCAAGTTCCATTGCCCGTTGTAAGTCGGTAACATCAAACGGTTTAGTGAGGTATGCATACGGGAAGCCTTCTTTGGCTTTCTCAAAAGTAGACCGGTCTTGTAAAGAAGTAAGGAAAATAATGGGCACGTTGCGTACTTTTCTAATTTCCTTGGTAGTTTCAATACCATCCCATTTGCCATCTAAAAGTATATCAAGTAGTATTAGGTCAATATCATCTCCGTGCAGCTTGCAATATTTTAGAACCTCTTCTCCGGTGTCAAAAATATGCATTAAAGAATACCCCTCCATCAGCTCAATTTTTTTTGCAAGCATTTTAGCGTGCAGAGGCTCATCTTCTGCTGCTAGGATATTGAAAGTTTTCATTGAATGGTATTGTGAGTTACTTAAAACAAATCTTATAATGCTGGTTTCAATGCTAAGTTATGCTGAAAAAGGGAATAAAATGGGTTTTTCTTGATGCTATTTAGCCCAGTACGATTTTTAAAGAGCGGGTAAGCATTGATAGGGCAACAAAATAACAAAGAACACAATATGCATTACTAAAGGGTTCAACTCAAATGATTCATGCTATTATATTGAACAGTTCGTGCCAGATTTATCTATGTTCTAAGGACAAAAGGGGTTTAATTGTATAAAACCGTATTGTTTATGTTGGTATATTTACACACATTTTACACATATTTA
>CAZFQW010000169.1:0-7379 GCA_964521225.1 uncultured Roseobacteraceae bacterium | reverse complement strand
GAAACATCAGGTTTAAAACGGTTCCTATCGTCGGGTTGGGTAAGTTTCCAGGTGTCATAATTTCGGTACAACCAAGGGATGCACTGAAAGCCCCCCATGTTCTCGTCGGTTTGGTCGGCAAGTGCCAGTACTCCTTGTACATTTTGAGGTTTAGTTTCGGGGTCGTAATCCCAATGGATAAATCCTTTGTATTCAAAGCCTGGCTTTATAGGGAAATTTAGGTTAGCACGATCAATTGTAACCCATAGTTTTTCGGTGCCCCAAACATCTACAAAAGCATCGTAAACTTTTTGCATTTGCCTGTTATTCCAGAGGTGTTGGTTGTTATATACCTCTACCATACCCGTACCTGCAAGTTCTTTCATTTGCAGTGCGGTACGTTCTTTAGAGTACCAAGTTTCAGGATTATTGGGGTCTTTATCTTCAAATTCCCAGAGGAAATTAGCGGTAACTTCGGCTTGTGTTTTAGGAACTGCATTTTTTATAACCACATAGCCGTTATGCTGCCAAAAACTCCACTGTTCTTCGGTCAATACCCTGAGCGATTCGCCATTTGAGCGGTCATTTAATTTTTGCTTGCTACTTTTTGCCGTAGAAGGATTGCCAGGAATTTCTTTATGCTGATTATTGGGAACCATTGTACCCATAGTTTGCTCATTATTATTCATATTTTCTTGCTTTAAGTAAATGATAGCATAAAGGTGAGAAGATTGTAGGACAGATTTTTGATTAAAATTGATAGATAATTGCACAATATTGATATTTAAGTGATATTGATTAATTATTCATGTTATTTTTGTTTAAGAAAGATGAAAATAAAGGCAGAAACAATTTCTAGAGATAATTGCCAATCGTATAACCTGATGTATAATCCTAGGCTGAGCCATTTGTTTTTTTGGCATTTTCACCCTGAGTACGAACTAGTTTATATTAAAGGGCCAAACGGAACTCGCCATGTGGGAAATCATATTTCGACCTATGAAGGTGGCGATTTAGTACTCATTGGCTCGAATATCCCCCATCTTAATTTTGACTATGGGGTAAAGTTAGATTATAAGCAAGTGGTTCTTCATTTACAAACCGATTTTATTAAGCAAAATATTCAATTAATTCCCGAATTAAAATCTATTTCAAAACTATTTAATTGGGCGCAATTTGGTGTTGCATTTACTGGGCATATAAAGGATGAAATTGGAGAAAGGTTATATGATATTGATAAACTCATAGGTTTTCAGCAGTTTGTAGAGTTGCTATCTATATTAAATGTACTGGCAGAAACGAAAGAATTTGAATTGTTACACGATGCTCCTTACAGAAATCAATATAATTTAAAAGAGCAGGAGCGTCTCAGAAATATTCATGCTTATATCGATAAAAATTATCAGTATAAAATAAAACTAGACGAGGTCGCTAGCCTAAGTAATATGTCGAAAGAGGCTTTTTGCCGTTACTTCAAAAAAATAACAGGCACTACTTTTATCGAATTTCTAAATCAATACAGAATTAGCCAATCTAAACGATTATTAATGAGTGGAGTAGGAGTGAGTGAAACTTGTTTTGATTGCGGTTTTGAAAGTTTATCGTACTTCAACAGAGTTTTCAAAAAAATCACCAACGAAACCCCTAGCACATTTAGGGGAAAGTATAAATAATTAAAAATTAAATTTTAATATGAAATAAGACTGAAGGCAAATATTTATAAATACTAAAATAAATCCATTTGCACTGCCATTGAATAGCCCCTTAATTAACTTGGAAATCGAGTGAATCGCTTATCATAAAATACTCTCTTATTAAATAATAGATTGTGAAAACGTTTAAAAAAATACTTAAATATCTGATGTATATAATTTTATCTGTTATTCTGTTAATAGCACTCTTTGTGGGTATCTATTTTAATTGCGCTCCGCAGTTAGGGGGCACTGCTTCCGGAGAACGTTTGAAACGTATGCAAAATTTTCAATTTTATGAGAATGGGTCTTTTCAGAATACAATTGAAACTAAAATGGCGATTTCTTTTGGGGAAATACTGCCTTTGATGTGGAAATCTTTAAAAGGCGAGGGTGATATTAATCCCAAGCAGCAGATTGAAGTACACGAATTTAATCAAATAGATTACGCTCTCACTTCTTCTGAAGAAATAGGAATTACCTGGTTTGGCCATTCAAGTGTTTTATTGCAATTAGAGGGGAGTTCCATCCTGATTGATCCTGTCTTTAGTGAGCGTTCTTCTATGTTTTCTTTTATAGGCCCTAAAAGGTTCGATTTTCAGACCTATATGTCAGTAGATAAACTCCCTAAAATAGATGCTGTTGTGATTTCACACGACCATTACGACCATTTAGATTATGAAACTTTTTTAGAACTAAAAAATGTAGTGCATCGCTATTATGTCCCTTTGGGGGTAGCCGCTCATTTAATAAAGTGGGGAATTCCCGAAAATGAAATTGCGGAGATGGAATGGTGGGAAGAAACAAAATTGAATGAACAAACCACTTTGGCTTGTACACCTTCGCGGCATTTTTCGGGTAGGGGACTTACTAACAGAAATTCTACCTTGTGGTCTTCGTGGGTATTTATAGGCGAAAATAAAAAGGTTTATTTTAGTGGAGATTCGGGTTATACCCCAGAGTTTAAAAATATTGGAGAGAAATACGGCCCTTTCGATTTTGCCATGATGGAGTGCGGGCAATACAACGAACAATGGCAATCTATCCACATGCTACCAGAAGAAACAGCACAAGCGGGGGCAGATATAAATACAAAGTTAATGATGCCCATCCATTGGGGTAAGTTTTCTTTGGCCTTTCATTCATGGTATGAACCACCACAGCGAATGCTTGAGAAAGCAAAACAATTAAATGTCGATTATTTCTTACCCGAAATAGGAAAAACGTACACTATTGCAGAAAATCTAAAAAATAACTCGCCTTGGTGGAACAAGTTTGTTAATTGAAAAAATAAAATATGGGCACGCTTTTTTAGTTCATTTTTGAAGATTATTTCATATAATTAATAAATGTTAATACTTTGTGATAGTGTGTTTGGTTCTTTAACTAACAACATATTTAAAACGTATCGGTAATTGTAACTAAGGCTTCGTTCTAATTTAATCTGAGAAAAAGTGTCTCATTTTCAGATAGTTATTCCGCAATTAGATATAAATTAATTTTGTTGAAGTACTTAAGCACTTCAACAAAATTAAGTGTCGCCTATTTGTAAGGTAAAATATTCGAAATGGGTGTTTTAATAATTCGTAATTTAAAATTGAATATTTACTTATCTGAGGTTCTTATTACTTTGTAAAGGTTTGTATTTCTATTTTTAAATAGTGACTTCCGCTCTATTTCTTTGCTTCAGATGCATTACTAACTATTAAATTAAATTGCTAGGCTAGAAGTATTTAGATTGATGATACAGTTATTTAGAAAAGAAAGCAGACGAAAAGATGATAATTATTACTGTGCACACCGCCCTGTGGTGGGGAAGTCTATGAAAGGATATTCATGGGAATATTTTGAACAATATGTACTCCCTAAAGATTTAAAGAGAAACCCCTATAAATTCTATTATTATGTGATTGAAGGCAGTGATATTCATCCTAATTTTTGGAAAAATGATACTTCGAGTGTTTTAAGAGTAATAAAATTTGAAGAAATAGAGATTTCGAAGGAAATGAGGGCACCTTACCTAAAAGTTTGAATAATCATTGCACTTTTCTTAGCCAAATACTGCCTCCTGTGTTTTGCAAACAAATAGACATATTTTCAGACACCCAATTTTTTTCTTTGTGAATGATATAATCGTTAAACAATTCTATTTGAAATACTGAATTAAATTGTAAAAAGGCTTTCAGCAAATAGCCTTCGTTCCATGCTCTACCTCTTTTAATCCACTCATAGGGATAATCGAAAGGGAAAAATATATCATGAATATGAATAACTACCCCTTTATTTAAGGTAGGTAAAACCTCAAAAAATAAATAATTCACATCGCTTTCATACTTTGCTACGTGCGAAGAGTCAATAAATAAAATATCATTTTCTTTTAAATTTTTAAATTTATTGAAATCGATATTTTGCACACCTTTTTCTAATATTTCCGTTTTTTCTTTATCGGATTCTTTAATTACGCTATATAATCTTTCTGGATAAGGCTCAACAAAGGTGAATTTTGTTGAAAGATTATAATTTTCGGCAGTATCGAGCATTACTGCCGATGAATAACCGGAGCCTATCTCAACCACATTTACTGGATTTAAATGGCGCAGCATTGCATATAGCATAAGTCCATCGCTTTCACAGAAAAATGGGTTTGAAAATGTATAACGGAATTGATTGTTTTGGCTATGTGAGAAAGGCTGTTCTTGATAATAAACAACAAATTTTTCTAACAATTCTTTTTGAGACGCAGCTCTTAAATCTATTCCCTTTACCGAAGTTTCTTCTTTTCGTTTTGCAACTTCTTTAGTATCCGATAGAGGGCTATAAAAATGCCCAGGTGGGTAGCGGTACAATGCCCTAAAGTTTTGAATAATGGCCTTTAAACGGCTGATGGGTGTATTCATTTTTTGCTGCTCATAATTTTAGGTAAATATAGAAGCCTTATAGTGGTTTAGTAAATATTAGCTTTAAAGCTATAAAAAACATCTTTTTGGAGTTCACCTCGATATTTTATCAGTTCACTTACCAAAAAAGGGGGTTCACCCCAAAGGCAAAAAATAGTATTTATATAGGTGGTACTTTTGAAATGTTAATCAATAAGGAATTAAAAATTTAATCTATAATAAATAGTAAAATTATGGCAACTAAAACTGAAAACGCAGAAAAAAAACAAGGCTATTTTGATCTTCTAAAAGATGCTCAAAGTAAAATTGCTGATACATTCAATGAGACCACTTCTAAGCTTGTTGATAAAGCCCTCGGCGAAACTACTCCTGTTGGCAAAGCAAACGATATTATTGTAGAAATGCTAAAAGAACAAAAGGAAATTTTCGACGAATTACTTGGTCAGAAAGATGTAAAAACAGCGGTTGAATCTTCTCCTGAGTTACTTAAAAAATGGGTAGAAGCGCAAACGCTTTTCGGCAGAAAATGGGTAGAACTTTACCACGATGAAAGTAACAAGTATTTAGAAGGTGCGCCAAAGCAATTAAAAGAATACAACGATAAGTTTTTAGATACTTATAACAACTGGGAAAAGTGGGTAAACGAAAGTATAGTGCCTAAAGAAGGCGAAGAACCTTCAAAAATTAACCTTGATAGATTCACAAAGGCATACGATTCTTTAAAAGAGTATTGGGATAAAGTATTGAATTCTATTAAAGATGGTATTTATTCTAAAGAAGAATTTCGCAGATTAATGCCTGTTGAAACCTACGAGAAAATCACTGAAAATATCATGGGACTTCAAACCTTTGATAATTTTCAGAAAAACTCTGAAGAGATTAGCGATTCTTTCAAAGCATATATTGATAGAATGCGTGCAGAGATGGAAGCGAGCACCGATAAAGCAGTGAGAACCTCTTTAGAAAACGTAGGGAAAGGCACTGAGAATCTGGTGAATTTCTCAATTGATTTGGCCAACAAAATGCAAGAAACATACAATCCTTTCGTGAAGTTTGTAACCCGTGGCAACGAAGAAAAAGTGCTTGAACAATTAGAAGAAGCGAGAGAAGCTTTCCATACTTACAACGAGAAGGCAACTAAATTACAAATAAGAGTTTACGAAGCTTCTAAAGATGGAATGATTCATACAGTTGATAATTTCTGGAAGACTTACCAAACAGAAGGTGTGTTACCAAAGTTTGACGATTTCGCTTCTAAATGGATGGATGAAGTAAAAGAACAGGTAAAAACGGTTGTAGATTCTAAAGAATACAAAGCACTGGAAGCCGATTTTAAAGCAGCCGAAGAGAAGGTAAAAGAAAACATGAAAAAGGTAGTTGAAGAAAGTACTAAAAATATGCCTTTTGCCAGAAATGAAGAACTAGACGCTTTAAAAGCAGAAATTGAAGCCCTTAAAGCAGAGATTAAAAATATGAAAAAACCAGCAGAAGCACCGGCTTCTAAAAGTACAACAACTAAAAAGCCAGTAGCTAAAAAAGAAACTGCACCAAAAGCATAAATTTGATTTAAGAATTATGTAATCCGTTTTTTACATTTAGCCAGCCGTGGAGCTTTGCACTACGGTTGGTTTTTTATGTGGTTAGGTTTCTAGAAAAATTCAGACGAATAGATACTTATAGAAAATCGTAGATGAAGATACAAACCAAAAAGTTGAGTAGTGCGAAAAAAATAAATTAAATATGAAAATAATTGGTGTAAAATAGTATTGTCGCTTAATTTTATTTTACATTTAAATTTTATCGAAGTAATAAAATAAATACAAAATGAAGTCTGTATGCTTTTCAATTATTATCGTTTTTTTGCTGATTAATCAGGCTTCTTTTAGCCAAATAAATTTTCCTAGGGTGAGTTCCGGCTGTGAAATAGAGCAAATTGTTGGGTTAAGTGAATTTAAAGTAACTTATTCTCGTCCGGGAGTTCGAGGGAGAAAGATAGTTGGAGATTTAATGCCTTATGGAAGAATTTGGCGAGTGGGTGCCAATGAATCTACAAAGTTTACGATTAGTGATGATTTTAAAGTAAATGGCAAAAAACTACCAAGCGGAACTTATGCACTTTATGCTTTTCCAGAAAAAAAGGAATGGGCCATTGTATTCCATAATAACTTAACACATTGGGGCGACGGGAGAAACAACTATAAACCAGAGGAAGATGCGCTCAGATTTGTTGTGAAACCACAAAAAACAAAAGAGTTTCATGAAACATTCACGATAGAATTTGATGAAATAACTCATAATTCGGCTAAAATGCTTTGGCTTTGGGAGAATACTAAAATCAGTTTTATAATTGAAGTGGACACACATAAAAAAGTAATGGCAGAAATAAATGAGCAAATTGCAGAAAACCCCACTGCCAATACTTATTACCAGGCTGCAAGGTATCTCCAAGAGCAAGGGAAAGAACACGAAAAAGCACAGAATTGGTTAATTAAAGCACAGGAGTTAGCTGGAGAAAAATACTATATTAATAGGGTGCGTTCGTTGGTGGAAGCTGCCTTAGGCAACTATAAAGAGGCACTTACCTTTGCTGAAAAATCAAAGGAAATTGCCACAAAAGAAGGCAAAGATGAGTTTGTAAAGTTGAATGATAAGAACATTAAGAAGTGGAGTCGTATGCTTAGCAAGAAAGATTAGCCCGATATTTCACTAAATAGAATAATCAAAAGAAGTATTATAACAAAATACAGTAAAAAGTAAATTTCGAGCCTGTATAGAATTTAGTGTATAAGGGAGATTACAAATTTTTTGAATG
>CAZFQW010000168.1:0-7484 GCA_964521225.1 uncultured Roseobacteraceae bacterium | reverse complement strand
CACACCCTTGTTCACGAAGATATGCGGAAAATCTTTGATGGATTCCCTACCTCTGCGCACCCAATGGGCGTTTTATCTTCTTTAGTAAGTACGCTTACTGCATTTTACCCAGAATCTTTAGACCCCAATGTAACACCTGAAGGCGTTAACTTAACAATTATCCGTCTGTTAGCTAAAATTCCTACGATTGCAGCATGGTCTTACAAAAATGAGATGGGGCATCCGCTCAACTACCCTGATAATACGCTAGATTATTGCTCAAATTTCTTATACATGATGTTTGCGCTGCCTACAGAGAAATACGAAATTGATTCTGTAATAGCAAAAGCACTCAACAAGTTACTAATTCTTCATGCCGACCACGAGCAAAACTGTTCTGCGGCAACGGTTCGTGTGGTAGGTTCTTCGCACGCTAGTTTATATGCTTCAATTTCAGCGGGTATCAATGCCCTTTGGGGAAGGCTACATGGGGGGGCTAACCAAGCGGTAATTGAAATGCTTGAGCAAATTATGGCAGACGGTGGCGATGTAGATAAATATGTACAGAAAGCGAAAGATAAAGATGATCCGTTCCGTTTAATGGGCTTCGGGCACAGAGTGTACAAAAACTTTGACCCACGTGCTAAAATCATTAAAAAAGCTTGCGATGAAGTGCTAGAAAAATTGGGTGTACACGACCCAACGTTAGAAATTGCCAAGAAACTAGAAGAAGTAGCTCTAAAAGACGATTATTTCGTAAAGAGAAACTTATATCCTAATGTCGATTTCTACTCTGGTATTATTTACAGAGCTATAGGTATCCCTACAGAAATGTTCACAGTAATGTTTGCAATGGGTCGCCTACCCGGTTGGATTGCACAATGGAAAGAAATGAGAGAAGAAGGGCAAGCAATTAGCCGGCCACGCCAGGTTTATGTAGGAGAAACCGAAAGACCGTATCCTAATAAATAATTGAGATAAATAATCTCATACAAGCAAAAGCCCATCAACCAAACTAGTTAATGGGCTTTTTTATATTTCCCTCTTCACCCATTTAAAAATCACTTACTTAATCAAAACGCCGTCTGCTTCAAAAGTAATATCAGCTTTGCCTTCGGTAATGGCTGCAATTTCCTCTTTACTTTTCCCAGCATCTTCTGCATAATGTTTTAGCTCATCTGCTGGAGTAATATTTTTTTCGGCTTTTCCACGAACTACCACTTCTTTGCCGGGTATATCAAATGGCATAAAAAGGGCGTAGTCTTTAAACGTTACACGCATGGTTTCTCCATTATCTTTTTCAATGGTCATCCAGCAGCCTTTCTTTTTACAAACAGAAGCTACTTTTCCTTTTACAACAACATTTTCTGCCAATTCTTTTTCCCCCATCAAATCAGATAAGGCTGCCATGCTAATCGCAGAAGCTTCGTTTACTTTTTCGCCAATTTCATTTTCAGAAACAGTTTCGGCAGTAGTTGCTGTTTCATCAGTGTTTTCCGAAATAGCTTTTTCTGTTTGTTTACAAGAAACCACAAAAGCTAGTATAGCAGTTAAATACAATAATTTTTTCATCGTTAATTTTCTTTTATTCAATTCTTTGAGATATAAAATTCAAAGAAAAATTTAAATTTTACGAATACCTAATCTTTTGCACTAAGAGAAGTTAATTTGAGGATAAAACCCCGTTTTTTACTAAGTTTAGAGGAACAAAAAAACTATGAAACTCAATATTAAACCAATGAAAAAAATACTATTCCTTTTTGTATTCTTAAACTTAATAGGATGTAATACAGGGCAAGAAGCCAGCCCAGAAGACATAAATTATTTGAAAGAAGAGCCAACCCTCGAAAAAATAGTAGTATACCAAATGATGACCCGCCTTTTTGGGAACAAGATGACGGCGAACAAAAAAAACGGAACAAAAAACGAAAATGGGGTAGGGAAATTTGAAGATATAAACGACAAAGCCTTAGCCGCTCTTAAAGATTTGGGGGTTACTCATGTATGGTATACAGGAGTAATAGAACATGCACAGATGGCAGATTACACAGAATTTGGCATCCCCATGGATGATGCCGATGTGATAAAAGGGCGAGCCGGTTCGCCTTATGCTATTAAAGATTACTACGATGTCGACCCCGATTTGGCAGAAAACCCCGATTTAAGAATGGAGGAGTTTGAAGCGTTAATTCAAAGAACACACGATATGGGGCTAAGGGTTATCATTGATTTTGTCCCGAACCACGTTGCCCGTTTTTATCGGTCAGATATGAAACCAAACGGGATAAAAGACTTTGGAGAAGAAGATGACACTTCAGTACTATTTGCCCCATCAAACAACTTTTATTATATGCAGGGAGAGTCGTTTGAAGTCCCTCAAGAATATAATCCGTTAGGCGAATATACATTTCCTACAAAAGATGGGAAGTTTACAGAAAACCCAGCAAAAGCTACTGGCAATAATGTATTTACTGGAAGCCCTAGCATAAACGACTGGTTTGAAACCGCAAAGCTGAATTACGGAATAGAGTACGGCGAAGAAGAAATTAAGCACTTTTCGCCCGTGCCAGCCACTTGGCAGAAGATGAGGAACCTCCTTACCTATTGGTCCAATAAAGGCGTAGATGGTTTCCGTTGCGATATGGCAGAAATGGTTCCCGTAGAGTTTTGGGCCTGGCTAATTCCTCAAGTAAAACAAACTCGCCCTCAAATTCAATTTATTGCCGAAATATATACACCTTCTAGTTACAAAAAATATTTAGACGAAGGCCAGTTCGATATTTTATATGATAAGGTTCAACTATACGACTCATTAAAACATATCATCCAACAAAAAGGAAGCACCTATAACCTTCCGCAAATTTGGCGCAGCCAACGAGGGATGAATAAAAACTTACTAAGGTTCTTAGAAAACCACGACGAGCAACGCATAGCTTCAGCCGATTTTGCAGGAAATGCTTCCAAAGCAATTCCCGCGATGGTAGTAACCGCCACACTTTACACAGGGCCCACTATGATTTACTTTGGGCAAGAAGTAGGAGAACCCGGGCAAGGCGACGAAGGCTTTGGTGGCGAGGACGGAAGGACTACAATTTTTGATTATTGGGGCGTGCCAAAGCACCAACAATGGATGAACAACGGTGCGTTTGATGGAGGACAGCTCGATGCTCCTTCAAAAGAATTGCGAGAATTTTATAAAGAACTGCTCAACTTTACCACTAAAAACGAGGCAGTTGCCAAAGGGGCTTTGTACGACTTACAAGAAACCAACGAGTTTACAAGAGGGTATTCCAATAAAGTTTATTCTTATTTGAGATTTACAAAAAACCAATGTTTATTGGTAGTAACCAATTTTAGCGACACCCAAAAGGCTTCATTCAATTTAGAAATCCCTGACAATGCGTTTGCCCTAGCGGGAATTAAAAAAAGTAAAGCACAGCTTACAACAGTATTTGGAACAAAAGAGGCAGCCAGCTTTTCAGAAGAAGGGGTCAATATAAAAATTGCATCGTTAGGCGCACATATCTATGAAATCTCTCATAAAAAATAAAACGAATAATGACTTTTGATGCAATTATGAGGCGGATTTTTGCTTCTGGTTTTGCCCTGTTGTCCCTTTTGGGATGTGATATTTCCGAAAAACCAAAGGTATATCCTAAAGTAAATCCTTCGGGAGAACTTGGGAAATATGGAACGAAGGGCATCACCTACGAGATATTTGTGCAGTCTTTTGCAGATTCTAACCAAGATGGAATAGGAGATATTCCCGGGATGACCTCCAAACTCGACTACCTGAAAGCGTTAGGTGTAGAAGGCATCTGGCTTATGCCAATCAACCCTTCGGAAAGTTATCATAAATACGATGTAATGGATTATAAAGAGATTCATCCCGATTATGGTACACTCAACGACTTTAAAATTTTTGTGGAAGAGGCGCATAAAAGGGGAATCCACGTAATTATCGACTTAGTTATAAACCATACTTCTGCTAAACATCCTTGGTTTCAAGAAGCTATTAAAGGCCCAAATAACCCTTATAGAGATTATTATGTATGGGGCGATATTGAAGAAATTGCAGACCAAATTGAAAAAAAAGAAACGCATCTCGATTCTGATAACATCACCCAATGGCATGCAGTAGGCGGGAAAACAGAAGAACCTCACTACTATGGCTTTTTCTGGGGGGGAATGCCCGACTTAAACTTTGATAACCCTAAGGTGAGGGAGGAGATTTTTAACATCGGTAAATTTTGGCTAGAACAAGTGGGAATAGATGGGTTTCGCCTCGATGCGGCAAAACATATTTATCCCGATGATAGGCCCGAAGATAACCACCAATGGTGGGTTGAGTTTCGTAAAAAAATGGAGGCAGTTCAACCTAATGTTCATTTGATAGGAGAAGTTTGGGACGATGCAGAAACGGTTGCACCCTATCTTGCAGGCTTGCATTCAACTTTTAATTTCGATTTAGGTAAAAAAATTATTGAAGTAGTTAACTCTTCTGAGCATGGCGATTTGGTGGAAACCCACAAGCAAATTCAGAACTATTACAAGAAAGTTACGCCCAATTTTATAGATGCTACTTTCTTGACTAACCACGACCAAAACAGAATTATGAGTGAGCTAGGAGACCACGCAGAGAAGGCTAAACTCGCAGCTACTATTCTAATGACCTTACCCGGGGCACCCTACATTTATTACGGCGAAGAGCTAGGCATGAGAGGGAAAAAACCGGATGAAAACATTAGAGAACCATTTTTATGGGGAAAAAAAGCCGCCGAAAACACCAATTGGAGAGAAACAAAATATAACAAACAAGAGCGTTTTTTTTCTTTAGTAGCGCAAATAGAAGACGAAAAATCAATCTATAATCATTATAAAGAAGTAATTGCTTTACGTCGAAAATCTTCGGTCCTGAGTATAGGAGGCTTAGATGCCTTTGAAACGGAGAACGATAATGTACTATCTTTTAAGCGAAATTATAATGGCGAAGAGCTTCTAGTTCTTCATAATCTTACCAACCAACAGGCGAAAATCAATAAAAACGAGGAGCTAGAAATCTTTGGAGAATTATTTTTTGCTAGTAAAGCGGGTATCTCTTTTGCAGCGCAACAATTGCTCTTACCTCCTTATGGTTCAGTGATATTCTCAAAAGAGTAAATGCTTTGTCCTTATTTTTTTGTATTTTAATGCGTCGTTTATCTAAAAAAAAAACTGTCTTACACTTATGGCCGATGAAATAAATATTCTTGAAAAAGAGAAACAGGAAGCTCAACTGCTATCTAACCCTTACCCTGGTTTAAGGCCTTATTCTTACGAAGAAAGCCACCTTTATTTTGGTAGAGACGACGAAACCGACGATTTGTTACAGCGCCTAATCGACAAACGATTTGTAGCTGTTTTAGGTAGCTCCGGTACAGGAAAATCGTCTTTTGTAAACTGTGGATTACTGCCAATCCTTCATGGTGGATACGCTACGGCTTGGTCAGACGAATGGGATGTAATTCGTTGCAGACCTAGTAAAAACCCACTTGAAAGCTTAAGTGATGTAGTAACACCTCTACTTGCAGACGATGCCTCTGAAAAAGAGCGGAAAATTGCACAACAAGTAAGCAGAACAAAACTGAAAGAAGGTACCGTAGCTTTAGCTGAACTGATTGACCTACGCCACAAAAAGAGTGGGAAAAATCAGCTTTTAATTATAGACCAATTTGAAGAGCTATTCAGAATCAGGGAACTCAATGAAAAAGCTTCTGAAAGTGTAGAGGCTTTTGTTAAATTAGTGTACAGAGCTATAGAGCAAACAGAAACCCCCATTTTTGTAGTGGTTACCATGCGCTCTGATTTTATTAGCTACTGTTCAGAATATGCCCACTTAAGCAAGCTGATTAACGAAAGCCAGTACCTCATGCCCCACATGACGAGAGAAGAAAAGAGGAAAACGATTGTGGGCCCCGCTAAAGTAAAGGGGATTGATATTGAAGAAAAATTGGTACAACGAATTCTTAACGAGATAGGAACGCACGATTACCTTCCTATTATGCAACACGCATTAATGCGTACTTGGGAATACTGGCAAAGGAATGCGCTAGAAGGCGATTTTATAGACGAAAACCACTACAATGCAGTAGGAGGGATGGAGCAAGCGCTGTCTGTGCATGCCAACGAAATCTTCAACAATCTTGATGAAAACCAACAAGAGATTTGCGAAAGAATCTTTAAGACCATTACCGCACAAAGAGATGAAGGTTCAGGCGTACGAAACCCCACTCAGTTAGCTGTGATTGCCGAAATAGCACAAGTTTCAGTTAGAGAAGTAGCTGATATAATTGGCCATTTTAGAGCGAAAGGGAACACTTTACTCCTTCCGCCCATAGAAGAAGAACTAGAAGACAGCAGCCTTATTGATGTTTCTCACGAAAGTTTAATGAGAATTTGGGGTAGAGTTAGAGATTGGGTAGCAGAAGAATATGAGTCAGTAAAGCTCTATAAGCGATTGGCGGAAGCCGCCGAGCTTCACCAAACAGGGCAAGCAGGCTTATGGCGACCGCCCGATTTACAGGTAGCTCTCAACTGGCAAGAAAAACAACGACCTACCAAAACTTGGGGCGTGCGGCACCATCCCGCTTATGAAAGAACCATGGCATTTTTGGCTTTTAGCCAACAAGAGTTTGACCGTGAACAATTAAATAAAGAACAATTACAACGCAGAAGGCTGGTTGCGGCACGAATAATTTCAGGAATTTTAGGAAGCATCGCTATTGTGGCAATTCTGTTCTTATTTTACGCAATAAAACAGCAGCAAGAAGCTGTAAAGCAAAAACTTGAAGCCGAAAAACAACAGACGCTCGCCCAAAAGAGTCAACGAGAAGCCATTAAAGAACGGGAAGAAGCTAAAAGGCAAGCAAATATTGCCAAAATAGAAAGTGATAGAGCTACCCAACAAAAAATTATTGCCGAAGAACAAACAAAAATTGCCGAAGAGCAAAAGCTAGAAGCATTAAGGCAAAGCGAAATAGCCACTAATGCAGAACGATTTGCCAGGCAACAACAAATAGAGGCTGAACGCGAAAAAGAAAGAGCTATTCAGAATGAGAAGAAGGCAGTAATAGCGCAAGAACTAGCAGATAAAAACGCACAAGAAGCAAGGCAATTAAGGGCCGTTTCTATCGCTAAAAGTAGTGCCTTAAAATCTATGCAATTAGACGACCCCCAACTTCAGGCATTGTTAGCAAAGCAGTCGTACATTTTTAATAACAGAAACGAAGGCGACCCACTTGATCCAGATATTTACAATGGCTTGTATTATGCACTCAAAGCCAATATGGAAGCTAATAATAAAGAAAAATTCAATATTTTGTCGGGGAATAAAGTGGCACATACAGATGCTATACGAGAGGTGAAATTTATGGGCAGAATGTTATTTACTGCAAGTAGTGATGGCTCCATTTGGCGAAGCGATATGAATTTGAGCAGCAGCAGCTACCAACCGTATGTAACATCAG
>CAZFQW010000167.1:0-7488 GCA_964521225.1 uncultured Roseobacteraceae bacterium | reverse complement strand
GCTGTTTTCAACGGGTATAGCCAACTACACGGAAATCATAGAGGCTGTGCGCGTATTTAAAAAGCACAAAAATGACCAATATATTATTTTACACTGCAATAGTATTTATCCTACCCCACCTGAGCGGGTAAATTTGCAGCTTATGGATACCTATCGTGCCATGTTTAACTGTTCTGTAGGCTTTTCGGACCATACTAACGGCACACATGTAGCCCTTGCAGCCGTCATGCGTGGTGCAGATGTGATAGAAAAGCACTTCACCCTTCATCGGAAGCTCAATACGCCTGACTGTTCTTCATTTGCCTCTGACCCAAAGCAAATGAGAGAATTAGTTGAGCAAGTTCGCGATGTTGAAAAAGCAGTAAGCCAATTTGAAGACCGACTAAGTATTGAAGAAGAAGAAAATGCGTTTAAAAAAAGCATTACCTACCGTGTCGTTGCCCTAAGAGAAATAGAAGCCGGGGAAACAATTACTATGGACTGCATTCAGTATTTAAGAAGTTCTGAGGGAATTGACTGCAAAGAAGTGGACAAGTATCTTGGTAGAAAAGCAAGCAAAAAAATAAAAGAACGGGAACTTATTACGGAAGAACTAATTCAATGAAAAAAATCTTAGCCATTGGAGCCGACTGGGAACAGTATGCTTTGTTAGAGGAAATTAAAAAACAAGGACATGAGATTATTGCCACTCACCCCTATATGCCGGCAGAAGGGTTTGCCTTGGCAAGTCATTTCTATGTGAAAGAAGCAACCGATATTGGTGCACATTTAAGAATTGCTCAAACGCACAACATCGATGCTGTAATCACCGATAACTGCGATTATTCCTTCTACACAGCGGCTATTGTTGCCTCAAAACTACAATTACCCTTTGCTTCTATAGAATCGGCGATTCTTTCAAACGATAAATTCGCCCAAAGGGAAACCTGTGCTAAGGCGGAGATTAAACAACCTCATTATAAAAAGGTAAGGACGTTGCAAGAGTTAGAGGATGCGGCTACAGAAATCGGATTTCCAGTAATCTTAAAGCCTGTGGATAGCCGAGGTACTTTTGGGGTAACCATCATTCACGAGGTTACGCAAATAAAATCTGCATTTTTCGAAGCCGCACAATACTCGCCTTCGCATACGCTAATTGTGGAACAATTTATCAAAGGGGTTCTAGTTACGGTAGATGGCTTTTGTTTGAGCAATGGCCATAAAGCACTTGCGGTAGCTTCCAGAAAGTTTGAGGATGGTGTAAAGCCAGTAACTAAGGAAATCATTTATCCATCTCAATTTTCACTTGAGCTAAATACAAAGCTTTTAGAAAACCATCATGCCGTAGTAAATGCGTTAGGGTACTCTTATGGGCACACACACGGAGAGTATATTGTAAATGAGCAAGGCGAAATTTCCCTTGTGGAATGCACAAACCGAGGAGGAGGCGTTTACACATCGTCTGTAATTGTTCCCCTATTGACGGAGCTAAATCTGAATAAAAATCTATTATACCAATCGTTAGGAATTAGAACTGAAGATGTTGATGATAAAGGTATAAATTTCATGAAGAAGTCAATTATGTTGACTTTTTTAGATTTTGAAGTAGGGAAAGTGGTGAAAAGTATCAACATAAACGAAATGAAAAACAAAGATTTTACCATTCGTTTTAGAAGTATTTATGGAGAAAATGATATGGTAGAGTCTGTGGAAAACTGTGCATCGAGACATTCTATGCTCGTTTTAAAAGGTGAAAATGTGGCACAAACATTAAGCAACTTCAGAGAATTTAAGCAGCAATTAACCATTGAATATTACAAATGATATGATTCATTTTGTAGAAAACACACTCCGAGACGGCTCTTATGTGCTCGATTTTCAGTTTAATAAAGAACAAACCAGCAAAATTACAGAAGGTCTGTATGCACTAGGTTTTCAATATATTGAAGTAGGACACGGTTTGGGATTAGGTGCTTGGAACAAACCCGAAATAGGGCTTTCTAAAGAAGACGATGAAACTTATATACGTTCTGCGAAACAAGCCGCTCCAACTGCCGATATCGCTGCTTTTTTTATCCCTGGCATTGGCACAGAAGAGGATATAGATAAAGCTAAAAACGCAGGCTTAAGCTTCCTAAGAGTGGGTACCAATGTCGATACGTTTGAGAAAGCGCATCATTATGCAGCTTACGCTAAAAAATTAGGGTTAAAAGTGGCTATCAACCTAATGAAAAGTTATGGCGTAAAGTCGTATGAATTTACGCAAATCGTTCAGAAAATAGATAAATGGCAGGTAGCAGATGTTATTTACTTGGTTGACTCGGCAGGGTGTATGCTTCCTAGAGAAGTGTACGAATACATAGCAAGGACTAAAGAGCGAGTAAGTACCCATCTAGGTTTTCACGGGCATAATAATCTTTCTATGGCGGCAATAAACAGTATAGAGGCTATTAAAGCAGGGGCAATGTATATTGATACTTGCATAAGAGGCATGGGACGCAGTGCAGGCAATGCACAAACAGAAATTGTGGTTCATCTGCTGCAAAAGATGGGAATTAGTCCAATTCAAACAGAGATTTATGAATTTTATAAATTTGCAGATGAATATATTGTTCCTCTAATGCCTAGACACCAAGGACTCACCACAGAAGAAGTTCATATTGGCATTAGTCGCTTCCACTCTAGTTATATGCCTATTGTTAACGAAATAGCCAATCAGTTTCATGTAGATAAAAAAGAACTCATCAAAAGAGTATCTGATGTGAATTGCATCAATCCATCGAAAGAATTATTTATAGAAATTGCCTCATTAATTGCCTCATTAATAAAGACGGATGAACCAAAAGAGCTTTAAAGAAATCTCCGAGGAGATGATTGCACGTTACTCAAAGCGTTATAATCAATTGGGTTATGATGTTAAAACCTTAGGGTGGGGAAGTGTGGAGCAGCAACAGGATAGATTTGAGCAGGTTGTTAACGAGTTAGAAATAGCAGAAAATAATACTGTTCTTGATATCGGTTGCGGCTTTGGTGATTTTTTATCGCTATTAAAAGCACAAAAAATTAGATTTAAAAAATATATAGGATGGGATATAAACCCTGAACTTATTACTGAAGCACAAAAAATTTGGAGTAATAGTGATTTAGATACAGAGTTTGAAGTTAAAAATATTGGTGAGTTGGGTATATCAAATACAGTTTCAGATATAGCCATCATGTTAGGTGTTCTAAATTTGAATTTGAAGAATAAAATAGATAATTACGAGTATTCCTTCCAATTTATCAAAAACGCCTTCTCTTGTGTAAGTAAAGTGTTAGTTATTGATTTTTTAAGCACTCAATTTACTCCCGATTACCCCAAAGAAGACTTTGTTTTTTATCATAATCCATCAAAGATGTTGGAGTTTGCCTTATCTCTATCATCTAATGTAGTGCTAAAACATAATTATGCGCCTATCCCTCAAAAAGAGTTTATGCTATTTATTTATAAATAAAAAATGAATTTATTCGATTTCAACATTCACTTGCCCTACCTAAAGCACGAAGATGTAAACAAGGTAATAGACCAAGACCTGTCTTTAACAAATGCCGGACTTTTAGAAGGACTGAGACATCATACAACCCATATTAGAAAAGCAAAAGGAGTAAATTTTCTTTTGTTTAATACAAATTTGTTAGAGGAAGATATATCATCGTTTCAAACAGAAGCAAATCAACAATTCGATTATGCGACCTATACCTTTTTAGTTGATTTCAGAAGAAAGGACATTGCCGAGTATTTAGAAAAAGTGCATGCTGTGGGAGGGAAGGCGATTATGGTGAATTCCTATTTGCAACGCATAGCTGCTACTGAATTTGACGATGTAATTCGAATGTGTAAAATAGCCGAAGAGTTAGAGTTATTGATTTGTGTAGATGGCAGTTATGGAACTTCTAAAATGTACACTTACGATAATTTAAAGTTAGCCTGTCGTGTATCCGATTACATTTTTAAATCTCCAATTATTATAGTGCATGCAGGTGGACTAAGAGTAATGGAAGCGCTTTTGTTAGCCTTAGAGAAAAAGAATGTATGGCTAGACACTTCTTTTTCTTTACCCTACTATTTAGGCGCAACTATTGAACAAGACTTCGCTTTTATGATGCAAAAGCTGAACTATGAACGTGTAGTTTTTGGAACAGACCATCCCTATATTCCCTTTTCCGATGCCTTCACGGCGCACATCTCTTTTTTTGTAAAATATAATTGTTCAGTAGAGCATCAAGAAAAAGTATGCTATAAAAATGCACTTGAGGTTTTCCAACTATGAGTTCCTTATTGATACTTACAGAAGCGGGAGAAGGTATAGGGTTAGGGCATTATACACGTTGTAGTGCCATTCGGGAATATACTGTTTCAAAAGGAATACATTGTGAAATGCTGATCTATATAAAAGGAGATTATCACTTCGCCTTTGAGGGCGAGAAAAAAAATTGGATTGAAAATTTTGAATGGATAAGCGGAAAAAAAAACCTAAAAAATGTACTGGTTGATTCTTACCTAGCACCTACTGAGTTGTATAAAAAACTTAAATCTTATTTTGATAAGCTTATCGTTTTAGACGATTACAACCGAATAGTGTACGACGCAGATTTACTGATTAATCCTAATGTATTTTTTAATGCTAAAAAATACATTCAACAAAGAGGTGAAAAATTAGGTGGAAAAGACTTTGTGATTTTAAGAAAGATATTTCAAAACGTTTCTGTGCCCAGCATTGATGAACACATCAATAAAATACTTATTACAGTTGGAGGTTCCGATTATCGCAACATTATACCAACATTAATCAACGTTTTTAGGGAACGTAACGAGGAAATTAGAATCATATCACCCAACAAGGAATTAGATATACAAAATCTATCTCATGTTAAAATAATGGGCAAACAAAATGAACATCAAATTTATCAACAATTTCAATGGGCTGATGTAGTCATTTCAGCTTGTGGGCAAACATTACATGAGTTAGCAAGTATGGGAAAACCAACCATTGGAATTTGTATCGATAAAGACCAAAAACCCAATCAGGCATATTATTTAAAACAAGGGTTTTTAAGTACCGAAATTAATTGGAATGATGGTGATATAGAGAATAAAATTCTTGATAACCTCGCCCTTTTAAAATCAAAAGACAAAAGAGAAAACATTACAAAAAAATCTTTGACTTTAGTTAATAGAAATGGGGTTGAAAATATTGTAAATGCAATACAGGAGCTTTAATTTAAAATGTTTAAATCAAAAAAAATACTCGCAGTGGTCGCCCACCCCGACGATGAACTTTTAGGGTTAGGTGCAACCATGCACAAGCTCATTCATGAACATAACTGTACCGTCAGAGCAATTATTTTAGGAGAAGGCATTACCTCAAGAGCCGATACCCGCAATTCGGAACTATGGGAGAACGAACTAAAAACGCACAGAAAAAATATAGAAGCAGCTCGGCAATGCATAGGGTACGAGTCTGTCGGTATCTACGATTTTCCCGATAACCGTTTCGATTCGGTTTCGCTACTAGACCTTATCAAAGTGATTGAAAAAGAAAAACAAGCCTTTCAACCCAATATTATTTTCACCCACCATGGCGGCGATGTGAACATAGACCACCAACGAACCTACGAAGCAGTAGTTACCGCGACACGCCCCATGGAACACGAAAAAGTAAGCACTATACTAACTTTTGAAACCCCCTCTTCTACCGAATGGCGGTTTTCAATGCCTAGTCAGCAATTTATGCCTAATGTGTTTGTAAGCATTTCCGAAGAAAACCTACAAGCTAAAATAAAAGGGATGCAGTGTTATACATTCGAAAAAAGAGCCTATCCGCACCCCCGCTCACCCGAAGCCCTTAAGAACTTGGCACAGCGTTGGGGCGTAGTGATAGGAAAGCCATACGCAGAGGCCTTTTGTTTGGTAAGGACTGTGTTGTGAAGATAGACGCTAGCGAAAACTTAACAGATTCAAAAAGTCAGAAACAGGTACAAAAGCATAAAATCTATATAAACGGGATAAATTTTGAAATATGAATTACAAAATATCCTTTCAGGAAAGAGCACGATAGAGTAACAACTTCTTAAATTGAGCAGAAAATGAAACAGGTAAATATAAATTTTGAAGTACTTATTCCCTACAAAATTGTAGACATAATATCGCTCATTATGGGAGAACGCTCGCTTAATTTTACGGATGCTTTACGTTATCTATATGAAAGTAAACTGTACAATCTCTTATCGGATGAAAGTACCAAGCTGTGGCATTTGAGCAGCGAGAAACTCTTCGATATACTTGAACATGAAAAACAACATAACCAATTAGAACTTCCGGATTTTGTATAATATGGCGCAAACTAACGGAATTCAAAAATTCACAATATTTTGTTTAGAAACCTTCAAAAACACCCATAAGCTAAAAGGGAAAGAAGCCCTTAGTTTATTTGAGCGGCATGGTGTTCTTAGTTATTTAGAACAAGGATACGAGGTATTGCATACGCAAAGTATGGAATATGTGGTTTCAGAAATTGATCAATTTCTCAAAAATCGAAAATGAAACTTTTTCACGGCAGTACGGTAGCGGTTACCATCCCTAGATTATTAGAAAAGCAACGTTTCCTCGATTTTGGAAGTGGATTTTACACCACAACCAACCAAAAACAAGCCGAGAGATGGGCTGAAATAAAGCAAAAAAGAGAGTTGCATTCTAAAGCTGTGGTTTCTACGTATCAGGTACCTACTTTTACTTTAGCAGACTCATCTCTCACAATTAGGGAGTTTGTTAAGGCTGATGAAGAGGGGTTGGATTTTGTGTTTGAAAATCGAAAAGGTAAAACACAACATTCGTTCGATATTGTTATTGGCCCTGTAGCGAACGATGCGCTCTAAGCCACACTCTCACTTTACGAAACAGGAATATTAACCAAACAAGAAACCATACAGCGTTTAAAAGTACATAACCTCTACAACCAAATTTCATTTCGTACAGAAAATGCCTTGAAACGGCTTACTTTTTTCGATAGTTACACAGTAGAGACTAAACGCTAGGCTTAGCGGAACATCAGGGCTTTTTCATAAAAAACACGTCATTCCAAAAATTCCACAGCGTAGCAAGGAATTGTTTGGAATATGTCAGTACATGACAAGTTGCGATGAACAGACAGACCCTGAATCAAGTTCAGGGTGACGGTTTAAGGTAGCTGAGTGGTTAAAAACACTAGTTTAAGCCAGTTTAAGTTTTATGAAAAAACCCTTAGCGGAACACTAAAAGCTTAAAAGAATCGAGATAGAATGAGTATGTTCCTAACTGCGTTAAAAGTTGGACTAGTTTTGTAGCGCTGATTACTAACCAAAATGTAGAAAGTTTTGAATGTTACACTACAAAACAGTTGGGGCAAAAATATGTTTTTTTGTCATCTCGACCGTAAGGAGTGTCTCGTCCTAAAATAGGTTTACACGAAAAAACGTGTAAACAAGATGATA
>CAZFQW010000166.1:0-7509 GCA_964521225.1 uncultured Roseobacteraceae bacterium | reverse complement strand
CCCCCCTCAATAAATTCGATTTTCTTTGTTCTGTGAAAATTTTTCAGGATTTACATCGCCCTGTTGTTCTTCCATTTTGGTAAAATCTAAACTTCGTCCATCGACTCTAGGAGGAGTTCCTGTTTTCATTCTACCAGCTTCAAATCCTACTTGAATTAACTGTTCTGTTATTCCAGTAGCTGAACGCTCCCCTACTCTTCCACCACCGAACTGTTTGTCTCCAATATGGATAAGACCGTTTAAAAATGTACCATTCGTTAATACTACAGACTTACTATAAAACTCTACTCCTAATGAGGTTTTTACACCTACAACTTTCTGATTTTTAACTATGATTGATGTTGCCATCTCTTGCCAAAAATCGACATTTGTATTTTGTTCTAAAGCTAAACGCCATTCCTCCGCAAAACGCATTCTATCGTTTTGTGTTCTAGGACTCCACATTGCTGGGCCTTTCGACCTATTAAGCATTCTAAATTGAATCATAGACTTGTCGGATATTATACCAGACATACCGCCTAAAGCATCAATCTCTCTAACTATTTGTCCTTTGGCTACCCCACCCATTGCTGGGTTACAACTCATTTGAGCTATAGTATTCATATTCATAGTAATTAGCAGGACTTTACTTCCTAGTTTACCTGCTGCATAAGCAGCTTCGCAACCAGCATGTCCTGCACCTACTACGATTAAATCATATTCTTGATTCATGGGAAATTTCTTTACTATTATCAATGTTCCACGTGGAACATTTACAAAGTTCAGTATATGATGTCAATATTAAAATCTTTGATGTGAAAATCTTCTCTTTCTCTCATTATTCTACTATCATTATCACTCTTGTCATTAAAGCCAACTAAATGTAGAACACCGTGTATTAAAACTCTAGCAAGTTCTTTTGAAAAAGAAGTATTAAAGATTTTACTGTTTTCAGATACTCTATCGACACTTATAAAAATATCTCCACTAATAATATTTTCCTCCTCAGATAAGTCGAAGGTGATTATGTCAGTCAGTGTATCGTGATTGAGATGAGATTGATTTATTTCAAGAAGGCACCTGTCTGAACAAAAAATATAATTAAGCTCATCAATAGAATATTCATACAGAAGTGCAGATTGTTCAATCCAAAAAATTATTTCAGATTCTTGGATTTGAGATAACTCTAAGAAAGAGTCTTCATTAAAAAAGGAAATACTCATTAAGAAAACTTAAAGGGAATCAATAATTGAACTTAGCTTAAGTAAAATTTAAGATTAACCTTGTTGCCACTAGATATAAAGTGTACTTCATCGGCTAAATGTTTTATGAGAAAAATACCCCTCCCGCCTGGTTGGTCAATATTTTCGGGCGATGTTGGGTCTGGTAGGTTATTGTAGTTAAAACCACTCCCCTCGTCTTCTATACTAAAAGAAATGTTATTATTGTCAATGGCAATACCAAGGTGAACATTTTTTTCTTTATTATTTTGGTTACCATGTATAATTGCATTATTAACGGATTCTGTAACAGCAACTATAACATTTCCATAAACATCATCACTAAGGTTGTATTTTTCTCTAATCTGATCAATAAAACTTTCTACAATACGAATATTATCAGGTAGAGAAGGAATTTTAAGTGTTAACTCTTCGGGTATCATTATTAGTAGCAGTTTAAACCTAATCTTTTAATTTTTTAAAGTACTCATTCACTTGCTTCTTGTAATACTTATTTAGAGAAGTAGGGATTGTTTTTAATAGCTCTACTTGGGTTTCTTTTATCTTGATATATTCTAAGAAGTCTTGAGGTAGCTTATTATTAATATTCTGCTGGGCTTTTTCAGCTTCTCTTTTATTATCTAACTCTCTTTCTTTTTCGGCTTTTTCTGATTCTAGAAGTCTTGTGAGAATTTCTTGCTGTCTTTGTATTGTTTCTTGGGTTAGTCTTTTATTTACTAAATCCTCTTCAGTTTTCTCCATTTCCCGTAGCATTTCTTTATAGCCATTCTCTCCACCCTCACCATTCTTGCCTTCTTTACCCTGTTGTTTTGCTCCTTGCTGCTTTTGTTGCATAGCGTTACGAATCATTTCTTGTTGAGCAGCTAGTTTTGCAAATTCTTCTGAAAGTTGCCGTCCTGATTTACCACTTTTTTTAAGGTTCTGAAGTCTTTGATTTAGTTGTTTCTGAAGCTCGCTTAAACTAGGACTGCTACTTTTCTTTTCATTATTTTGCTGACCACTCATAGACTGACTCATTTGCTGCTGCATTTGCTGAAGAATATCATCAAGTAATAAGGCTAAATTATTGACTGAAGTCATGGTGAACTGTTGCTTGCTTGAGGCTATTTCTGGAGTTCGTTTCTTTATAGCAGATAAGCTTTCCTTCATGTATTTATTCATCTGGTTTACTTCACGAGTAACAAAAGACTCTATTTGGAATACTCTCTTTGAGAGTGCCAATAAACTGTCTTGAATAAGCTGAGCATCATCTTTTATCTTTAGTTGGTCTTGACTTAGCTTAACAAACTTCGGATCAATCCTTCTTATATTCCTAAACTCTAACATGAGTTCTTCTTGATTAAACGATAGCGTTATTAAGTTTTCAAGAATACTCCTTAAATCATCGTAGTTTTCGTTTAATTGTTGCATTTCAGCCGATTGCTGCATTTGTTGCATTTGCTGCGCCATTTGCTGCATTTGTTGCGAACTATTTTTTTGATTCTGTGAGGCTTTTTTTTGGTTCTTTTGCTGAAGTTCTTCTTGAGCTGCTTTTTGTTCCTGAGAAATATTTTTCTGTTGTTCTTCGAAATTGTCTAAATTTTTTGGGCTTTTAGTGTCTTGGTTTAACTTTTCTAAGTCTTCAAAATCTTTCTTTATATCCTCAAATTTTTCATTCAACTCTTCTTGTTTCTTTTCAATATCTTCTAATTCAGAGTTTTTTGACTCTTTAGTCTCTTCGGAAAGCTTTTCTTGATCTTGAGATAACTCTTCTAGTTCTTTGGTGATTTCATTTATTTTTGCATCGAGCTTTAATTTTTTAAAAAGCTCGAGTGCTCTATCTAACTCACTTTCAATATTTTCTTGTTTAATTTCAATGTCATTTAGCAGTTCTTGAAGGTTTCTATTAATGAAGTTTTGCTCCATTAATTTATTAAGTTCTTCATATAACTTTTTAGTTTCTTCATCTAAAAGCTCGTCCATTAGCTTCTGAAGCTGCTCTGCTTTTTTTGCGACATCTTCATTCTGTAAATTTAAGTTCTCTTGTTTCTGATTGAACAGTTCGTTTAGTTTTTGAAGCTGCTCTATATTTTTTTCTTGCGTTTTGCTTTTTTTAATAAGGTTTTCAAGCGATTTTTTATCTTGCCAGCTTAGTTTTTTCTTACCTTTTAGCTTGTCTTGGATGTCTTGAATATCTTTACTTAAATCTTGTGCCTCTTTAAAATTATCTTTTATCTTTTTTTCTGTTCCTTTACTTTGATCTGAAAGTTCTTCTTTTAACTCTTCTTTGGTAGGTAGTTTAAATTTAAAAGTAGATGATTTTGTACTTTTTGAGCCATTTACTTGATCATTATCATAAACGGTAACATAGTACTCTAATTCGTCTCCATTTTTTAGAGAGAAATCTTTTAAATCTAATTTTTTGAAGAAGCTTTGATTGATGATTTGTTTATTGAACTCTATTTTTCTGCTTTGATATTCGATATTGGAAGCATCGGAAGTATTAGCAGGAATAATCTTATATCTAAGTTCAAGTCTTGTTATTCCATAATCATCACCAATGTTTCCTCCTATCACTAAACTTTCATATAAAACAGTATCAGAAAACTGACTTATGCTAATAGAAGGGAATTCATCCGGAGTTATGTTCAGAAAGTACTCTATGATGTCTTTATTAGTAGAAAATTGGTTGAGTAATTTAATTTGATATTTACTAGAGTTTTTCACTTCCTTCGAAAAGTCAAAAGTGTTATCCTTATTCTGAGTAGCATCAAAAGTTTCGGATGTATTTTCAAATGTTAGCGATAAGTCTTCGGTAGCTTGCGTTTTGAAACTCCATTTTACACGAGTACCTTCTGGAACAACTAAATTACCAGTATTTTCAACCCTGTTATCATTTTTACCTGTGTAGCTTGGGTAATCTAGAAATACATTGAAATTTAAAAGGGAGGGACGAGTAAGAACTTTAATTTTATAGCTATCAGACTCAAAACCAGAGGCTTCTAAGTTAAAATTAATATCCTTTTGTACTTTTTTAAAAATATAAGAAAACTCCGTTGGGCTTACTTTATTAAGCTTTAATTTTCTACCCATATTAGTAGATAGGCTAATATTTTCAGGGATAGCAATGCCGCTTAATTTAACTTTTAACTCAAAGTCTTCATTTTTAAAAATTTCTAAACTTTTATTGGTAATTTCAAAATTAAATAAGGCTTCTTTTTTATACTCTTTAGTGTAGTTTATTATTCTAGGAGTGCTTTCCGTAAAAAGCTGAGGAACAAACAAAAAGATTAATAAAGTAAGTAAAAAAGGAGGTGCTAAATACTTTATATACTTTTTATTAATGCTATAATTAACAGCATCTGAGAACCTAACTTTAACGAAAGATTGTTCTTTTTGGTTAATACTTTCCTTGATTAAATCTGTATCAGCGTTCTCGCTAAGCTTCTTTAATTGAAGCGTATTAAGAAGTTTATCATTAATTTCAGGAAAATGCTCACCAATTTGCTTAGCAGCATCTTGATTTGAAATGTTTTGGGCAATTTTTAAAAGCTTTGAAAAAGGAATGAAAATCCAAAAGACAAAACTTAAGATAGAAATTAGTAGAAAGGAGAAAAATAGAACAGCCCTGCTTAAAGAATTAAAAGAGCTAAAATATTCTGAAAGGTTTATAATTAAGAAACAGGATAACACCGATGCTGAAGACAGTAGCAGTCCTTTAATTAGCTTGTTAGTATAATATTTCTTTTTGTAACCTTCAATTTGATTTTCTAACATAGCTGGTAAAGTAGTTGGTTAAAATCTTTTTTAGTTTTTCACCTCTTCAGGAATGCGGTAGACTTTACTAAAATCTCTGTATTGCATCGGATTATTAGGAAAGTCCCTAACGTATGGCTGTAAAAGCCTATAGGCTTCGTCGTACCATAATATAAGTACTGGAGCATCTTGCATCATGGTTTGTTCAGCTTGCATAAAGTATTGGAATGCTTCTTCTGTAGAACTTGCATGAAGACCTTTTTCATAATAATCATCAAAAACGGAGTTTCTATATCTAGTTAGGTTAGGGTACGACTCCTCATCTAAAGAGGTTGGAACATTTTTACTATGAAAAGCCCATAAGTAATTTTCAGGATTAGGGTAGTCGGCTATCCATGCTATTCTTGCAAAGTGATATTCACCTGCTTTTGTTTTATTAATTACTTGCGCCATACTTTGCATGTTAATTTCTAAATTAACATTTAAGTGCTCTTTTAATTGTTTTTGCAATTCTACAGCAACGTTTGTGAAACGATCTCCTTCAGAGTTAATATCAAGAACAACAGTTGGGAAACCTTCTCCGTTTGGATAGCCTGCCTTTGTTAGGTAATAGTTGGCAGAGTCTCTATCAAAACTAAAACCTTTAATGTTGTATATATTGTATTTAGGTAAAAATGTAGGAGGTGTAATACCATGAACTCCTTCTAAATAACCTTCGCCACTGAGCACATAATTTAGGATTGTTTCGCGATCAACCGCAAAAGAAAAAGCTTTTCTTACGTTAACATCGTTGAATATTTCTCCTAAATTGAAGAAAAGAAGACATTGGGTAGACATCTCAGGCTCTCTGGCTAAGTCATATTGGCCGTAACCCCCTTCGTTTAAATCACTTGAAATTACTTCAAAAATATAATCGGTAGGCAAGCGGTACATCATGTCTAAATTACCTTTTCTAAATTCTAAGAGTTCTACTTTTTTATCTTTTAAAAACTGAATTGATAGAGCATCTAAGAACGGTAATTGATTTCCAAACTCATCTTTGCCATAATATTTCTCATTCTTTTTCAGAATAATCGAAATATCTTCATCGACACTTGAAAGTTTAAAAGGACCTGTACCTACGCATTTGGTTCGCATATCAGGACCATATTTTTCGAAAGCTTCTCTTGGGAATATGAATGCTCCGGGCCTTGCTAGGTTAAAGATAAACCTTGAATTTGGTTCAATGAGTTTTATCTGAAATGTTAAATCATCTATGACTTTAAAGCCTTTTACCGGAAAAGACGGTGTCTGACCCGAAGCCGTAGCGGCGTAGTATTCATTAGCACCTTCAACGATATTTTCGAAAAGGCTAAAACTCTGGTTTAGACGGATTTGAGTACAAGCCAAAGTGAAACTATATAAAACATCTTCTGCGGAAAGTTTTCTTCCTTTTCCCCCTTCAAAACAGTCATCGTCATGAAAATAAACATTATCACGAAGTTTGAAGGTATAAATTGTATTCGTTTCATCTTTAGTATAGCTTTCGCTTAAGCTTTGTATAATTGTAAGGCTATCTTGATCAAATTTTAAAAGCCCTTCATAAATTTGAGAGGACACGCGATAGGAGTAAGCATCTATAGTACTATGAGGAAATAAATTTTTAATATACTCAGATTCGTTTAACCTAAATACACCTCCATAATACTTTCCTCCTTTTGCTTCAGTGAGTTTTCCAGATAAGTTATCTGACTCTTGAATAGTAGTTTCACAAGAAGTTAAAATTAAACTTGCTAAAAATGCGACAGCTAATAGTTTTTTCATCTGTTCTAACCAATTTTTATTGATTGAATTTTGTAATAAAAATACAACAACGCTATGAAAGATAATGAATACTAGAATAATTGTATTTATTTTATATTCACAACAACAGGGCAGTGATCTGAATGGACAGCATCATTTAACATTTCAGAAGTAAATAATCTGGCGGTTAATTTATCTGAAACCATGATATAATCTATTCTCCAACCCAAATTTTTTTTTCGAGCTCCAGCTCTATAACTCCACCAAGAGTACTTTTGTGTTTCTCTGTGAAGAGTTCTATAAGCATCAACGAATCCTAACCCTAAAAATTTAGTAAACCAATCGCGTTCTTGAGGCTGAAAACCAGAGGTGTTTTTGTTTCGCTCAGGGTTATGAATATCTATTGATTGGTGCGCTATATTAAAATCGCCTACGATAATTAAAGGTTTACTTTTAGGTATATAACCAGTAATATACTCATAAAAATAATCTAACCATTCATATTTAAATGCTTGCCTAGGGTCGCCCGAAGTGCCCGAAGGAAAATACGAATTAATTAGCTCAAAATTTTCAAACTCTACTTTTAAGAATCTCGCTTCTGCATCATAAATTTCGTTTTCAATTCCAATTTGAGTAGACAAAAAAGGACGTTTTGAAAAAATTGCAACACCGCTATAGCCTTTTTTTTGTGCAGAGTGCCAAAGGATATTCTTGTAACCAAGTTCTTCTAAAGCAGATAAATTTACTTGAGATTGTTCGGCTTAATTTCTTG
>CAZFQW010000165.1:0-7516 GCA_964521225.1 uncultured Roseobacteraceae bacterium | reverse complement strand
TACCGGCACATTTCGCTGCAATTTCAGAACAGAGAAGTAAGCAAGGTGTATCATGCTTTCGTAAATGGAATTTGGAATTTCGACGATGAACACGCAAGTTGGCCCATTGCCGTTTCAACCCGCCGAAATGTTCGTATCGACACCGTAGAGGGAAAACCCTCAGAAACCATCTTTAGCACCCTGAAAACTTTTCAGAAACATACGCTCATAGAGTGCAAACCCATTACCGGCCGAATGCACCAAATACGCATTCATTTAGCAGCTTTAAATGCCCCTATCTGTGCCGATATTATGTACGGAGGCGTATTCACCTACCTTTCAGAAATTAAAAGGAAGTTCAAGTTGAAACAAGGGACAGAAGAACTTCCGCTTATCAGCCGTGTGGCACTACACGCCTACTCGCTTACGTTCACAGATATGGACGGGAAAGAGCAAAAAGTAAAAGCTCCTTATCCCAAAGATATTCGTGCATTTCTTAGACAGTTGGAAAATAATTCATGAACATTCAGCTTCCTCCCAATAAAAAAATTTACTTCGCTTCCGATTTCCACTTAGGTGCGCCCAACCATGCTACAAGCAGAAAGCGAGAAGATAGGATTGTGCAATGGTTAGAAACGATAAAACACGATGCCGCACATATTTTCTTAATGGGCGACCTTTTCGACTTTTGGTTTGAGTTTAAGTCCGTAGTTCCAAAAGGGTTTGTTAGGTTTCTAGGGAAACTAGCCCAACTTTCCGACGAAGGAATCCCCATTACCGTTTTTACAGGCAACCACGATATGTGGATGTTCGGCTACTTTGAGCAAGAACTCGGCATTGTAGTGAACCGAAAGCCCGCGACATACACCGTAGGCAAAGAACGGTTCTACCTCGCCCATGGCGATGGCCTAGGCCCTGGCGATAAGGTGTATCAATTCCTGAAAAAAGTGTTTGAAAACAGATTTTTCCATTGGGTTTTCCGAACCGTACACCCCGATTTTGGTAACTGGGTTGCCACTACTTGGTCTTCGAAAAGTCGGCACCACAATACAACTGGCGAAGAGGATTTTCGGGGAGAGGATGAATGGCTTTGGCAATATGCCAAGGAAATTGAGGCAAAAACTCACCATAACTACTACATCTTTGGGCACAGGCACTTACCACTCGAATTAGAAGTTGCCGAAAACAGTAAATACATTAATATAGGCGAGTGGATCAACTATTATACCTATGGGGTATATGATGGAAAAAAAATGGAGCTAGTAAAATTTGGAAAAAAATAATTGACAGTTTGATGAAAATTATTGGTGCTATCTCATTTTCTGAGTCAATTGATACCACTTTCGAAAGGTTTTCTTACTACCAAAATCATCTTTACCTATAACCTTACTTTCTTCCTCTTTAAAAAATGGGGGTAGAAAAAACGTTTTTCAGGCTGGTAGTTCACCTTAATTCTGTAAATAAAATAGCGGTCGTTTTTAGGTGTTGGGTCTTCGCTGACACTGGCGTTGTCTAATAAATCAGATGCTGCAAAACGTGCGCCTCCTTCAATACTAACCCATAAATTACCCCTCCAATGGTAATTAAAGCCCATTCCTAAAGGAATAATTCGGGTACTCCCTTTTCCATTAATGGCTGTGGGTGTGTTCAGTTCCCCTGTGGGTTTGGTGCTATACTGCATCATCCCAATTCCCAGAAAAACATACGGGTCGAATCCCCTATATACGCTTTCAAAATAGTATTTCGGGAACAGGCGATGCACCAAAGTAATGTATCCCTCAAAGTTACTACCTTTAAACCCAGTATCGTACCATTGCCCTTCTACCGGTTCAGCGCGCAAGCGAAACCAAGCGGCTTCGGCTCTTAAAGCAACATAGTGGGTAATTTGCCTGCCAATACCAATATTAAGCTGAGGGTTCATGAATCCGCCTTGTTGGCTCGCACTAGTAGGCTTTGCCAAATCGCCAGAATAGATGCCAAGGCCAAGCCCTCCATGGAAGGTCGTATGCGAAAACTTAGGATGCGTGTATAATTTAAAATAGGGAATATCGAGGGGTGGAAAAAAAGAATTATTCTGACTATGACTCTCTAAGAAGCACAAGCAGAATAATCCTATTAAAAAAACTTGGCGTATCATTTATTTTATCTCACTCAGTTTCTCGTGAAGTACTTGCACAGAGGTAGGCTCCAATCTTATTAAAATTTCTTCGTCCGTTCCCGTATTTCCTGTACCTGTTGCAAATAGTAGCTGTGTTCCATCAGTATGGATAGCAATGGCAGTTACAGGCTCGTCGGTAGGAATATTTTCTGCAACAAACGAACCTTTGTTGTACGTTGTACCTACTAAACTGTGGAAATCATCGAAAGCAAGATACACTCTTGAAATATCAGCATCGAAACGTTCTTCAGATGAAACGATGCTTACTCTTGTGGTAGTAGCGGCAGCCTCAATTTCGTAACCACAGGCAAACCAATCGTTAAACTTATCATACTCAATCGCATGAAACCCAACTGTATCTTCTACAGAAGTGCTTTGTAACGTCCAAGTTGCGCCGGCAAGTGTTGTGGTATCAACACTGTACAAATTCATACTTGCAGAGTCTGTCGGTGTATTCCCTTTAGGAACTTTCACTTTAAAAGATTTGCCTTCTGCAACGGTAAGCAAAATGGAATCGGCAAAAGTAGCCCTCATCTTAAAAATTCCGCCAGTTGCTAAAATTTCACCATTTTCTGTAATGGTTGTCATTTCGTTTAGTACAAAATCTTTGTTTTTGTACATTTCAACCAATTCAATTTTCACAGGGCAAGGGCCGTCTCCTGTTAGGTCGCAAAGTGGTGTTCCATCGGGTAATGCCAAAATACAGGGCGGAAGCAAGACCTCTGCATTGCCTTCTGTTAGTAATGTATTTTCTTGAGATTGGTCGATATTAAAAGTATCGGGAACAAGTATGATTTCTTCAAAAAACGCATCGATTGTTTCAAAGGCTTCTGTATTAAGGGGAGCATAATTATAAGTGCTATCGCAGCTTTGGAGAAAAATAACCAAGCTTATCAGGTATAATAAATACTTTTTCATAGTGGTATTGATAAAATTAATGGGCGAGTATTGAATTTTTTACTACTTACCCTACGAGTAAAGCTAATAAAATGCTGCAAAAAATATTTTGTGTTTTAGAGGATACTTTAGAGCATGTTTAAGTTTTTGTAAGCATTTGAAAATAAGAAATTTAAAGAGCGCAGGCACGAAAATCCAGCGGGGGTTAGGGTGGGTATGAAGGGTGGAAGCTTTGGATTTTCTTGATTTTTTGGTTCGTTTTTCATCAAGGAAAAATGAACAAATGCTAAGACAACGTTACACAAATTATTATTTTATGATAATTCGTTTTTAAGAAATTAAATTTTTAAACATGCTCTTAACACATTTTAAAGAATAAGGGATACAATCAGCCTTCCATTCTTTCCAAAATTTTTCTGATTCTAACATTCACAGCACTGCTTTCTATTTTCTATTTCAATCGCTTTTTTACACAGAAAGAGTGCCTCGGTTCTCAAGCTAGGTGTGGATTTGTGCATGCAACTGATACAATCCGTTATAAGCCCATGTTGCACAGAAGCTTCCACATCTTCTGAAATCTCCTTTTCTAGCTTAAGCAAGGGAATAATTTGTAGTAAATGAAGTGCTGCTTCCCAATTTTTCACATTGTTAGCATAGTGCACAATTGCTAAAACATGAGCAGCAGATGGCTTTTTTTTATTTTCGAGGTGATGTTTCAATAACCAAGTAGTAGCTATTTCTAACTTAGTGTTTTTTTTGAAATGCGGAAAGCAATGCTTCTAAAAAATGAGGACTTTGCGCCTGTTCACGGCAAATATTAACGAGATAGGACGTATATTTTCTATCTCCCTGCTGTAATTGCTCAATGAGTTGCTGATTCATCTTTAATTTTTGAAATTGTTCAGCAATTTAAAAAACTCAAACACTTTAATATGGATAGCCCTTTAGAAATTGTATTAAAATCCATTGCCTCTGAGTGGGTAAATCAGCTAATTTTCTTGGTTGCCTTGGTGAATGTCTATTTCTTATATATGGCATCAAAAAACATTCGGTCGCTCAAAAAAGCGCTTTTTGATGGCGATTCTGTCATCGAAACTTTTATTAAAGAAAGAATGGGTTCCTCTCCTTTAGAAGTGGAAGAAAAAATAAGCATGAGTTTTCCGCATTGGGAAAAACTATACAAAGATGCCACGCGCTGGTATTACCTTTTCACTTCCATGATTACCGTTTTCCCTCTTTTAGGAATTGGAGGTACTATTTTAGGAATTATCCCTACCATGTTAGATTTCTCGCAGGTAAACACCTATTTTTCTCTTGCTTTGGTAAGTACATTATTGGGCGTTATTTTCGCCACTATTTTCAAATTTTTTGAAGGCTACCTTTCTGGAAGTTACTCTTTAATTTCGGAAAGAATGGGTATTTTAACCGAAGATATTACAAGGTATATTCTAGAAAAAGAAAAAAGTAAGCATCCCGAAAAGTAAGCGCTAGTTTTCTATCGAATGCGCTGGCAAAAGTTTTATTGAAGAAAACAGTTACCGCTACTATTTACAAGGGGGTAAAGTTGGGGTTAAAAAAAGCTTCTGCAAAGTTTTTAGGGCTTTTAGCTGGAACTTGCCCGCTGGATTTTAAACGATTTGGCAGGGCCTACCTGCAAAACAATTACCCCGATAGTAGTACAAATTGCCTATATACGCTTAGGGCAGGAAGAATAATTTTAAGAAGAAAAAAAAGAAAAATATTTTTGTAAGATGCTTTTGAATATTATAAAAATTTGCATCTTTGCACTCCCAAACGACTACGAAAATAGAGGAATGGCAGAGTGGTCGAATGCGGCGGTCTTGAAAACCGTTGTACCGCGAGGTACCGGGGGTTCGAATCCCTCTTCCTCTGCATAGTTTGTATCTTACTTAGGTTAGACACACAAAAAAGCTTTAAAAGCCCCTATTCAATAGGGGCTTTTTCGTTTACAGACATATCAGCGTATTTTCATAAAAATGATTTACCCAAACAATAGATTGCCATTTCTCTATGATAACACATTTCCTCTCTAAACTGGGCAATGGTGTTTAGGGGACGTTATTAGAGCGAATGTATTCATGGCGGTATTGAGAATTGCTGCTAAGGCGCTACACCTAATGGAGTGAAATCACTTTAATTTATCTTCTCCAAAGGCCGACATCTCTTACATGATGGTCTGCTTCGATAGCCCATAATTTCTTACCGCTTGGAGCACCTCCATCCCCGTTTGCTCATTCAGAGACAAGTTGGAAATAAAGAAGGCTGTTTATTGACTGTTCTGCTGGTTTTTAGTTCTCAACCGTGTCCTTTCCGCTATAATGAGCGTCTTCATTTGAGTTGCTTCCCATTGATCACCCAACCGTTAAGCGGGCATCAAATGGAGCGTTTTTATGCGTTGCTTAAACGTTATAAACCGTTTAAAATTTGCTTTTGAACGGTTTAGAGTCAGTTTAGCAACGCATTTAGTATCTGTTTCTAAACGGTTTAGGTGGGTATTTTCTCTGCTAAAGTTTTGCGGCGGCTTGTTTTTTAATGCATCCCGCAAATCGAACGTAGCGGCAACTGGTACTTGGGGTAGTAGCTGTTATTTTCTGCTGTGAAGTGCCGAAACTACAAAACTTCTAAATAGTCTTTTAGTGCTTCTCGCCAGTGCCTTATGTTTTGCCCATGAAAAGCCTTGGTAATTTTAGATTTATCTAACACACTAAAAGCAGGGCGCTGTGCAAGGGTTGGGAAATTTCTGGTAAAAATGGGCGACAACTCCACTTTTGTGTTGGTTAGTTCAAAAATAGCATGGGCGAAGTCGTACCAAGAGGCTACTCCTTGGTTACTGAAATGGAAAATGCCTGCGGGAGTGTGTTCTAGCTCAATAAGCTTAAAAATGATTGCCGCTAAATCGTGTGCATAGGTTGGTGTACCCACTTGATCTGATACCACCCCTAAATTATCTCTTTCAGAAGCCAAACGGAGCATCGTTTTCACAAAATTTTTTCCATAAGGGCTGTACAACCACGATGTTCTCAAAATAGTTGTTGCCGAGCATTTTTCTAATGCGGCGAGTTCTCCGGCTAGCTTGGTAGCACCGTAAATGCCCAATGGATTTACGGCATCTGTTTCGGTGTAAGGAGTAGCTTTTTGTCCGTCGAATACAAAATCTGTAGAAATATGAAAGAAATGAACTTTGAAGCGTTCACAATTTAGTGCGAGATTTTTTACTGCTATTTTGTTTAATTGTGTCGCTTTTTCTTTCTCTTTTTCTGCTAAATCTACGGCGGTATAAGCGGCAGTGTTTATGCAATAGTCAATCGAGTTTTTATAAAAAAAACTTTCAATGGAATTGGCTTGGGTGATGTCTAGTTCGTGAATATCTGTGGCAACTAAGTCAAAGTTTTTGCTTTGGGGGATTTTTTGAAGTGATTGCCCTAACTGCCCGTTAGCCCCTGTAATTAGTATTTTTATCTTATTCAAAGCTGAAATTAATTTGGGAGAGATAAGGAAGCGTTTTGTCTTTGGCAGAAATCACTAGTCTATCGTGAGGAATTTGCCAGTCTATCGCTAAAGCAGGGTCGTTATGATGTAATCCGGCTTCAAACTTAGGGCTGTAAAAGTTGTCGCATTTGTAGGCAAATTCGGCGTACTCGGTAAGTGTTACAAAGCCGTGGGCAAAGCCTTTGGGGATGTAAAATTGTCTTTTATTTTCTGCGGAAAGTTCAATGGAGAAATGCTTGCCAAAGGTGGGGGAGTTAGGCCGAATGTCAACCACAACATCTAATATCTTACCGCTTAAAACACGTACTAATTTGGCCTGTGCAAATGCTCCATGCTGGAAATGCATTCCCCGCAGCACTCCATAGTAAGAAAGAGAGTGGTTGTCTTGTACAAATATTGGTTTTAGACCTGTAATTTCTTCAAATTTATTTTGGTTAAAACTCTCAAAGAAAATCCCTCGGTGGTCTCTAAAAATAGAGGGTTCTAGTATCCAAAGCCCTTCAATATCGGTTTTTTGCCCTTTCATGAATCTGTTGTTTATTTAAGCAAGTTCATTAAATAAGTACCATATCCGCTTTTTAAAAGAGGTTGCGCTAATTTTTCTAATTGCGAGGTGCTGATAAATCCCATTTTGTGGGCAATTTCTTCGATGCAACCTATTTTTAAGCCTTGCCTTTCTTCAATTACCTGTACAAACTGCCCTGCTTGCATGAGTGAAGGGAAAGTGCCCGTATCGAGCCATGCCATGCCTCGGTTCATTTTGTTTACTTTCAATTTGCCTTGTTCTAGGTACACTTTATTTACATCTGTAATTTCGTACTCTCCCCGTGCAGAGGGTTGGATGCTTTGGGCAATTTCCACCACCTGGTTGTCATAAAAATACAAGCCTGTTACGGCGTAATTAGACTTGGGCTGTTGGGGTTTCTCTTCAATAGAAATTGCCATTTGTTGTTTATCAAACTCAACTACCCC
>CAZFQW010000164.1:0-7537 GCA_964521225.1 uncultured Roseobacteraceae bacterium | reverse complement strand
GCTCTTTAAATTTCTTATTTTCAAATGCTTACAAAAACTTAAACATGCTCTAAATGGCATTAAGTATACACTAAAAGGGCGTTATCATTTAATTGGTTACTGTTATAAATAATGCTTCGGTAATTTTTTTAAAAGCTAAATTAATAGAAAAAATATAATTAATTGATTATCATATATTTATAAAAAAATACTGAACCGTAGGTAAATAAAGCTTTCGTACATTGTTATTTTAGTTTTTGATTAAAATAGCCCTGCTATAAATTTAAAATCCAGTAATAATAGATAAGTATTTGACAGCCAGAGGGTAATAATAATTATATTAAATATTGATAGCTTGATTTGTAGAATGTATTCTACAGATTTAGGGAAAGGCTCTACCAACGTATCATATTTTTTTTTGGAGAAAGGTATTAATACTTTTGAAACAATATTTATTCTTTGAATTTAAACTGATGCGATTTTGGCAAATAAAACTGTTCAAGAATTTGAGGTAGTCATTGGAAAGTGCAAAGACATCTTTTCAAAAAAGGCGAAAGATTATGGAACTGCTTGGCGAATTTTACGCCTAGCTTCTATTACCGACCAAATTTTTATCAAAGCAAAAAGAATCCGTTCTATACAAGAAAAAGGAACACAGAAAATCGAAGAAGGAATTACTTCGGAGTTTGTAGGTATTATTAATTACTGTGCCATGGCGCTCATACAGTTAGAACTCCAAAGCGATGAGCGTTTAGAACTTTCTCCAGAAGAAACAGTTTCGTTGTACAGCAAAGCAGTTACAGGAGCAACAGAATTGATGTTGGGCAAAAACCACGATTATGGCGAAGCCTGGCGCGAAATGAGGGTGGAAAGCATCACCGATATTATTTTAATGAAGCTCTTGCGGGTAAAGCAAATTGAAGATAATAAAGGGAAAACCATTATTTCGGAAGGGGTAGAGGCAAATTATCAGGATATGCTGAACTACGCTGTATTTGCGCTGATACTTTCAGGTTTTGCTAACTAAAAACTCATCACTAAAAAATTACTCAATGAAACTACTAGAAAAAATAATTCAATTATTTATTGGAGGGCTATTCATATTTTCGGGTGTTGTAAAAGTGAACGATCCCGTAGGAACAGCCATTAAGTTAGAAGAATATTTTGCTGTTTTTTCAGAAGATATCGCTGAGTTTTTTAATGTATTTGTGCCCTACGCGTTACCTTTAGCGGTAGTTTTAGTAACACTCGAAATTGTATTGGGTGTAGCATTGCTTGTAGGGTTTAGGAAAAAAGATACCATTAAAGCACTCTTTGGCCTAATTGTCTTTTTTACATTCCTCACCTTTTATTCTGCCTATTTTAATAAAGTAACCGACTGCGGCTGCTTCGGCGATGCCATTCCGCTCAACCCTTGGCAATCGTTTACAAAAGATGTAATTCTTTTCGTACTGATATTAGTGTTGATGTTCCGAATGAAGCTTTACAAGAATAGCAATTCCGTTATTGCTGGAGGAGTAACAGGGCTGAGTGTGGTACTCTCTTTAATAGTTGCTTTTGTGGCAATCGAACATTTGCCTTTCAAAGATTTTAGGGTGTATAAAAAAGGCGCAAGTATCCCCGAACTGATGGAGGCTAAAGTATCTTGTAACTATATTTATGTTATGGAGAAAAACGGGCAATTAGAGGAGTTTAGTGAGTATCCTACCGATCCTTCGTACACTTATAAAGACATGAAAATTACCAACGAGAAGGAGTGTACTCCCAAGGTAACAGACTATAACTTAACCGATGCTGACGGAAACGACCAAACCGCCTACTCGCTAGAAGGGAAAAAGTTTATAATTGTAGTTCACAAAGTAGAAAAAGCAGATGCAGAAAGCTTCAAAAAGATTAATGGGCTTGTAGAGAAGCTTGAAAACCAAGGAATTGAACCAATGATATTTTCTTCTGATGCTTCAATCGACGATTTAAGGCATGAAGTACAGCTAGCAGCACCTTACTACTTTGCCGATGCCACAGTTTTAAAAACGATTATCCGCTCAAATCCCGGACTGCTGTATCTAGAAAACGGTGTGGTAAAAAATAAATGGCACTACAACGATACCCCTGAAAGTATTGATGCGCTGATGAAGTAGAATCTTTGCAGAACTATTAAACACTGTACTACTTGTTGCGGTACAAATACTGAATCGCATGGGTGAAACTCCTATTGCCTTAGTTATTATTGGCACTACGAGCTTGTTTAAACTTAGCCAAACAAGCTTTGAGGAAAAGGATTTTAGATTTTCCACAAAAGCCAATGATTAATCACTTGTAATTTGCCAGACTGTCGGGTCATAGTTTGTTGAACTGCCAATATTTCCTGTAAAAAGAAATGGTTAACGTTTTGATATTCGTATCTTTAAAGAAAGAATTCAACCTAAATTAAACTCACAATAAGTATGATTTGGATTATCATTATTGCGTTTGGTTTACTTAGCTTTATTGCTAGCCAACGTCTCAAAAACAAGTTTAAAAAGTACTCTAAAATTCCCTTAGCAGCGGGAGTAAGTGGTGCGGAAGCAGCTGCTAAAATGCTTCACGACCACAAAATATACGATGTAGAAATTACCTGCGTACCGGGTAGGCTCACCGACCACTATAACCCTTCTAACAAAACAGTGAATTTAAGTGAATCGGTCTATCATGGAAGAAATGCGGCGGCGGTCGCCATAGCTGCGCACGAGGTGGGACACGCTGTACAACATGCCAATGCTTATAGTATGTTAGCGTTTCGCTCTATGATGGTTCCTGTCCAGAATATCAGTAGCACCATTTTAAATGTCATATTTTTCTTAATGATTTTCGGTGTTTTTCTGCTGAATGTTTTTCCAATGTCGGTTGCATTGCTAATTATTATCGGTTGTTATGCGGTAACTACGCTGTTTAGTTTTATTACCCTCCCGGTAGAAATCGATGCGAGCAAGAGAGCCTTAGCATGGGTAGAGTCTAGCAGGGTAGTAAATGCCGAAGAATACGCAATGTCTAAAGATGCCTTAAAATGGGCTGCACTTACTTATGTAATTGCTGCGATAGGTTCTTTAGCAATGTTGTCGTATTATGTGCTTCAGTTCATAGGAATGGACGACTAACCAATCGAAAAAATAATTTTAAAACGCTACTCTCAATTTCGGTTAGAGTAGCGTTTTTTATTTCGGAATTTTGGCAGAGTTTTTTTAGGAATAAATTACATTGTTGTAAATCATCTTCTTTTACTAAAACCAGCGTTGTTCATGCAAAAGCATTATCTGACCTTTTTTATCATTCTAACCCTCTTTGTTTTGATAGGAGCTTGCTCTAACGACGAGGTTAATCCTGTTCTTTTGGGAACAAAACATTATCCTGTTGAAAAGGGTCATTTTGTAACCTATCAGGTAAAAAAAATACTTCATGGCGAAATAGTAGAAGACGAAATAGAGGTATTCCAAAGAAAAGAGATAGTGGTAGATACCTTCACCGATGCTTCTAACCGAACTGCCTACCGAATAGAGCAATTCAAAAGAGCTGATGATTCTGAAACTTGGGCAATAGACTCGGTATGGGTTGTAAGAAAAGAATTAACACGCCTCATAAAAATTGAAAACAACGAGCCTTTTATCAAATTGGTATTTCCTACCGAAAATGGGACAAAATGGGATGGCAATGCAATCAACGGTTTTCCCTCAGAAGAATACCTAGCAGAAGTTTTAAGTACTCCTTACCAAGTGAATGGGAATAGTTTTTCAAATGTTATTCAAATCACACACAATGCAGATTCTAGCATTGTTGATAGAGACGTTAGAATTGAAGTGTATGCCGAAAATATCGGCTTGGTATATAAAAAAACAGAGGTGTTTCAGTATATAAACGATTTCACCAATCAGTTTTATGCAACGGACTCTGTAATTGGAGGAATCTTCTTTGAACAAAAAGTGATTGATTGGGGAATTGAGTAATGATTTTAAATTGCTTTAAATAACTACCAACTACCTATGGAAAACCTGATATTGCCGGTATCCTCTGTAAAACTCGAAAAAAGTTACTCTAAAAATGGTGTAAGCCGGAATTGCCACAACCATCCCTAAGGGGCCTGCGATGTTTGCCCCTACAAATACGATTAGAAAAATTTCGAGAGGATGTGCTTTCACACTTTTAGAGAAAATAATGGGTTGCAAAAATAGATTGTCTGTTAGCTGAACGATGCCAAAAACGGTGATAATTTTCACAATTAAAATAAGATAATCTTGCGACTCCAAAAGCCCCGCATTGGTTGAAATCCCTACTAATAGCCCAAAAGTTGCTCCCAAAATGGGCCCTAAAAAAGGAATTAGATTCGCTAAAGCTGCAAAAACAGCGATGGTAACAGCATATTCTACTCCGCCAATTAGCAAACCAAATGCAACGATAGAAAAAATAGAAAGCATTTGAAGCAATAACCCTAGTAAGTAATTTGAAAGTAACTTTTCGATTTTACTTACCGCAGCAATTGACACTTCAAAATAACGGTTAGGGATAAGAGATATGAAATACTTTCTGTAAACACCTTTTTCGTATAACAAGAAAAAGGTAATAAATAATACTGCTAACAATCCTACAAAAATATTCCCTGTTAAAGAAAGCATACTGTTTAAAAAACCACTAAGGAAGCCTGTGATTGTTCGTTCATCAATTAAGCTTGTAAGTGCTTCTTTGGCCTGGCCTTGTAAAAAACTTTCTTGTGTAATGAGTTTATTATCGAATAAAAAAATATCTATTGATTGAATAGGTATCATCACCTTATTTACCAAATTTTCAAAATCAATAGCAGTAATTACTTTAATCTGATTAGAAATAAGCGGAATGAAAAGGTAAACGAATAAGGCAATGAGTGCAAAAAGGATAGAGAAAGAGAAAAGAATAGCAAAAATTCGGGGGATTCTTATCCCGTAAAAGTAGGTCTGGCTAATGTAGTTCGTAGGCGTTTTTAAAATTGCGGCAATAACAACTGAAAGTATTACGTACGAAACGATATCAAAGAAATACCACGCGGTAAAGCCTAAAACGATTAAAATCGCAAAGAGTCTTATGAAATCAGGGTTTTTAATTATTTCAGTATTCAGTTTCATCTTCAAAAAATTACTTCTTGAAAGTAGCTTACAATTAAAAAAAAGCTCTTATGATTAAACATAAAGAGCTTTTTTAACTAAAATTAGGCATGATTAATCCCAACTTAACTCCTCGTCGCCGGCAGAGGAAGTTGAACTGCCTTCGTTTTGATCATAATCGCGGTCAAGCTGATCGTAATCGTAGTCGGGCATCAATTCTTCTTTTACATGATCAACGCATTCATTCAGCGCATTAAGAAACTTGTTAAAATCTTCTTTATATAAAAAGATTTTATGTTTTTCGTAGTACGAACCGTCATCTTTGTAACGTTTTTTACTTTCTGTAATGGTTAAATAATAATCTTGAGAGCGTGTCGCCTTCACATCTATGAAGTAAGTTCGCTTACCCGCTCTTACTCTTTTCGAATAAATTTCCTCTCTTTCAGATCCTTTGTTGTCCACTTTATCTACAGTTTGTTTATTAAAAATACCTCTTTTTGAAAGACTTTATTTAACTTCTTTGTTATTCTACTGTAAATTAGAGTCTTCTTCGGAGGCATAACCTTGTGTTAAACGCTTAAAATTCTTTATTTCATCAAGAATTCACAGCATGAAATAAATGAATAGACCTTGAATTCACAAATTAATCATCTATTTCGTAATATTTGTGTAACGTAAACAATGCATTTGTAGGTTATCAAAAATTTAAAATTAATCTAGTCCGCAAAGTAAACTTCCTTAAAATTAAACGTCAATTTATATGAAAAAACACATTATATTTTTAACCATATCGGTATTAATAATCCAATTTGGTTGGGCGCAAGAACAAGCTAAAGTTGGGTACAAGCAGGCAGGGCAGGCGTCTTACTACGCAAATAAATTTCATGGTAAAAAAACTGCTAGTGGTGAGAAATTCGATATGTACGCCATGACGGCAGCACATCCTACTATTCCTTTTAATAGCATTGTGAAGTTGACTAATAAAGAAAATGACAAATGGGTTACCGTTCGCATAAACGATAGAGGGCCTTTTACTCC
The DNA here is from genome assembly GCA_964521225.1 of uncultured Roseobacteraceae bacterium. GTDB lineage: Bacteria > Bacteroidota > Bacteroidia > Cytophagales > Flammeovirgaceae > CAYUJH01. Next base: position 1,415 of record CAZFQW010000164.1, on the reverse strand, counting down.
TAGGCGAATATTAGACATGTCGAAAGCAGCGGCACTTAAGCTGGATATTATAAAATCGGGAGTTGCAGAAATTGAGTTAGAAGTTTTAAAAATACCGGGAGAAGAGACTACCTCTTCAGCAGATATAAAAGAAGAAGCCGACAAAGAGAAAACCTCGAATGGCTCAACTGCTGCCAAAGAGGAAGTGCCCTCTAAAGAGGAGGTAAAGGAAAAGCCGAAAGAAAAAGTGGTTACAGCAAAAAATGAAACTGATAAAAAAGTAGTTGAAAAGCCTGAAGAAAAGCCTTTAATTGTTCCTAAAGAAACCTCGACTAAAAAAGTTGTAGCAAAAAATACTGAAGGCAAAACAAAAGAAAAGCCAACGAAAGTAACGGATACCAAAGCAAATAACACAGTTGCTAATAATACATCTTTACCATTAAGTGAACGGTTTCAAAAAGTACAAACTTACAATGTATGGGGAACTATAAAGCAACCCAAGGGATATGGCGTTCAGTTAGGTTCTTATAACGATATCCAAAAAGCACTTGATATAGGCAACGAAGCAGGAACTCTAGGTATGAAAGAAGTTTACATACAAACAGGATGGGCGGAAGGAAATATGGTCTATCGTGTACTTTTTGCTTCTGGTAACGAGGAAAATGTGAAACGAATGCTGCCTATCGTAAAGAGCAAAGGTTTTCCCGGAGCTTTTTTGAGAGCGCATTACTAGAAACGAAATATTAATAAAAAATAGGTTGATAGATATTCATATCACTAATAATTTCAATGCATTAAATCAGCTAAATGGATTTTGATAAAATAAAAGAGTTTGGAAATCTGGAAATACTCGCGAAGCAACTTGTAGAGGGGTTTATTACCGGCTTGCATAAGTCGCCTTACCATGGCTTTTCAGTAGAGTTTGCCGAGCATGCGCTTTACAACCCTGGGGAAAGTACAAGGCACATCGATTGGAAAGTATACGCAAAAACCGACCGACTCTATACAAAACGATTCGAGGAAGAAACTAACCTACGGTGTATGATTGTGGTAGATAATTCTTCTTCGATGTATTATCCGGAAAAAACTCACGATAAAATTAATTTTAGTATTACGGCTGCGGCGAGTCTTGCCTACATGCTTCAAAAACAGCGCGATGCAGTAGGGCTTTGCGTGTTTTCCGATAAGATTGATATGATAACACCTGTGAAATCTACAGGGAAACATATTCATAATTTGTTTATACAAATGCAACAGATTATGAATTCTAACGAGAGCACTCACCGAAAAACTGCGGTAACAGATGTAATCCACCAAGTAGCAGAAAGGGTTCACAAGCGTTCGCTCATCATTGTTTTTAGCGATATGATGGAAAATGAGCAAAAGCAAGAGGAAATGTACGCTGCTTTAAGGCATTTAAAACACAATAACCACGA
>CAZFQW010000163.1:0-7538 GCA_964521225.1 uncultured Roseobacteraceae bacterium | reverse complement strand
ATCATTCAAAAAATTTGTAATCTCCCTTATACACTAAATTCTATACAGGCTCAAGGCTACTAAACTTGCAAAGTTAGTAGCCTTTTCTTGTATCGCTTACTCTATTTAGAATCCTCTTTCGAGCATTATACTCGCTTTGTATGTTTTAGTGATATTTCCTGCGGCATCTTTAAATTTTACATAAATTGTTCTGATTCCGTCTTCTTCACCATCTAACCTCCAGTTTTCTAGTTTATTAGTATATACCTGCCAACGGGCTTTTTCAAACTGTAGGGGATCATTACTAATTTTAAGAAACGCTGCCCCTTCGGCTTGCAAACTTACCATAACAAGCTTATCGAGTTGGTTAGTAGACTCGGCACCTCCATTTATTATTACCTCACAATTTGTAGGAGGGGTTGTATCTAATATTACTTCTTGCGAAAATACCTCTGTTTCGTTTCCAGCGAAATCTTTGAACTTAACATAAACAGTTCTGGTACCATCTTCGCCTTTAAGCTGCTTTTCCCAAGTTGTGCTGTAAGGTTCCCACTCAGTGTTTAAAAACTCAGGCTCGTTAATGGCTATGGCAACAGAGTCTGCACCGCGAGCAAATAGGTTAACTTGTAACTTTTTATTCTGATTTGTTAGAAATTTTTTACTATTATTATATTGGATATATACATCGAAAGGGGCTTTGGTATCTATAATAATCTCATCGGAAACTACTTCAGACTCGTTGCCTGCTTTATCTCTAAATTTAACAATCACATTTCTTGGGCCATCATCTCCTCTGATTAATCGCCAGTCTAAAACCTCATCATTTTTAAATAAACGCCATCTTTTTCCGTAGAAAGAAGATGTATTACTGAGCATCACATATTTAGCATCTGATGCTGTTAAAGATAAATCCACAATAAAAGATTGATCATTGGTATACTTATTAGGCACATTTATTTTCACATAAGGATTTTCCGGAGGAGTTGTATCTACAATAATTTCATCTATAAATAATTCAGACTCCTGACCGTTTCGATATCGAAACTTTGCGTAAACTTCCTGTAAGCCATCTTCAAATTTTAAAGACCAATTCAGAATTTCAGGATGGTAATCTACCCAATGTGCTCCATGAAGGTCGGGAACATTACTCACTAACATTGAAACAACACTGTCGTCATCAATCTTAAATCGCAATTCAGCTTTGTAAGAATTAGCGTATTTGGAACCATTATTAATCATGATTTCAGATTTCCCAAATTGTGCATTTGCAGCAAAAATGGGTGCTAAAAAACAAAAACATAAATACCGGAGAATCTGATTGTTCATCGTAATATATATTAGGAAATGGATTGATATCGAATTAAAACTATATGATATTTATTAACAATTGAAGAACTATATGAACTAGGCTTTTATTGCCTCAATCCTTCTGCTAAATAAAGTTTCTTCACACTTTCTGGACTTTATTGTCATTTAACTTCTCTTGAAGAAAATAAAATTGTTGAAAGTATGGTTATTGTAACATAATTGTGGTGTAAAGCAACTATGCTTTAAATGTAACAAGAGAAGAATGGATTTTTACTTTTGCCACTATAAATTTGAATTTCTGTGATAAACAATTCTATTAGGTTAAAAAATATGAGACTGCGTGCGACTTTATTATTCGCTTTTTTGTTTCAAATTATGATTGGAGCTAGCTTTGCCCAGTCAGTTGAAGAAGGGAATACATATACTTTAGGGGGGCTTTCTTCTGAAAAACCTTCTATAACAGCCACTTTAATGCCCTCAAATTCAAAAATTAAAGGAGACACTGTCTTTACTGTATACGAAGGTGGCGTTACAGACTTTAAAATGTATTTTGTTGAAGGTGATCAATATGATAATATATTTAACCCGAACCCAACAGGAATGTATCTTAACGGGCAAGAGTTTTTATTTTACTGTAGTCTAGAAAAGTCAATCCGCCAAAATTTCAATAATATTTTAGAGATGTATGAATTCTCAATGAGAGGGAAATCATATTTGATGTTAATTAACTTTCGTGAAGATTGTTTAGGAGATGGGTGTGCATACCGTTGTTATAATCTTTTCGATATCACTGATGCTAGCAGAATTCGTCAAATTTCTTTTTCTAGCATTTTTCAGGGAATGGATACGTTTGGCGATTTTGATGGAAATGCAGACACTCCTTTAGATTTTTTGAGAGTAGCCCCCAAACCTCATGAGAGTTACCAAAAAGGCGAACCCGTTGAACAGTTTTTAATAACAGCATACACGGTAAGAGGTTCTTCGGCACGCCAACTAAAAAATGCTAGCAAGCAGCCCTACTACCTTTATGCAGAAAGCGATGAAGCCTTCGAAAACTTTCAGGTAATACAAGCCGATTGGTTTTTTGCTGTAAAAGATTCAGCAGGTAATGTGGCCGAATCTACTACTTATTTTGCCCCTTATATCTCGTTTGACCCATTGTATCAGCATTTATACAATCCCGATGGTGTTAGAATAGAAAAAAACAAGTGGTCCGTATACGTAACCGATGTAGGCGATTTGGAAGCAGCGCAAGAATACTGTAGAAGGATACAACAAAATTTTGAAGAAGTATACATAATGATTGATCAATACAGTGGCGATATTTCTTTCCAAGTTTTTGTTGGAAATTTTATGAGCAAAAATCTTGCACGTAATTACCAAGAGAAACTAAAAAATATAGGAATTAAAGGTCAGATTCGAGACTTAAGAGAAGCCTACTAAACTAATTCTGCTTTCTTACAAATAGAATAATTAAACTAACTATACATCACTATCAGTTGTAATTAAACAGCAAGAAAACATGAAATTTTATCAGCATATTTTTATACCCACAATTTTCTCGTGCTTAGCAACATTATCTTATGCTCAAAGCCCAGAAGAACTTTACGAGAAAGGAGAGTTCTTAAAGAATAACAGTAGATTTCAGGAAGCTATAGCGATGTTTCAAAAAGCTGAAACCATGCAACCAGAAAATCACATGATTCCATTTGAATCTTCAGCATGCTATATAGGGATAGGAGACTTTAAGAAAGCAGTAATGTCTTTAGAAAAGTCAGTTAAAATAAAGCAAGATTTTAATGAAGCGTATGAAATCTTAGGAGATTTATATTCTGTCCAATTTCGAAGTCCACAAAAAGCCGCTGAAAATTACGATTTAGCATTTCAGCACGATAATAATATTGAAAACAAAGTACGATATAAGCTTGAAATTATTAACATTCTCTACAGCTACAATAAGCATCACTTAGCAATTCAGCATATTAGAGATGCACAAGAGATTCTTCCCGAAAATTTTGATTTAAAGTTTTTTGAAGCACAGTATTATGTCGAAACAGAGCAGTATACAAAAGCAAAGGAAATTCTAGAAAAACTGATTGTTGATATCCCTGAAACAGCAGGTAACGAAGTTTATTTCTTCGAGATGGGAAGAACCTATTTTTATTTAGGAGAATATAATAAAGCCAACGATTTTTTCACCAAGGCAAATAATGGGTCTTTCCGTAGCCAAGTCCCTATTTATACACCCAAATTCTTCTTAAGTGTAGCAAAGGTTTACAAAGAAGTTTATGAGTATGGTAAATCAGAAGATATTCTTAAAGTTGTTTTTGATATGAATGACACTTCTACCGATGCCTACGATCTTAAAAAAGAGTTGGAAACGATAAAGGTGAGCAAAGCAAAATTAATTGAGGCAGAAAAATCAGCAATTGAGCAAGAGAAAGACCAAGAGAAATTGGCGGAAAGATACAGCGAGTTAGCACTTTATGCTTACCAAGATGGAGACCATCTTCAAGCAGAATTTGCCTGTGAAGAGTACCTGAAACTGAAACCGCTCACGTATGAAATTATGTTTTTAAAAGCGATGTCGTTAAGTAAAATAGAACGATATAACGAAGCTTCAGATTTACTAACCCGTATGCTTAAAAACCCGAAGATTCCTAGAGGTTATAAAGTGAAGCTCTATTTTGGTTTAGGCTTAGTGCATAAAAATGCAGGCCAGCTCGACGATGCCGAAGAAGCTTTTAAAGAAGCTTATGCAGGTTCTTCTAAAGAAGCGTCTAAACACGAGCTAATGGAAATTTTTAAGATAAGAAGAAAGCAAGACCAAGGCGATACACAAGAGTAAAGATTTCAAAATATCATAAAAAATGCCATTCCCAAATAAAGGAATGGCATTTTTTATTTCAAAATATTGAAATTGTTTCGCCTTTTAACACCTAATTTCACAAATCATATTTTAATATCGTATTATGAAAATATTACGTTCCCTGTCGTTAGGCGTATTACTTGCCCTAGCAATATTTTTTTGCTTCGGTTTGCTGATGCCAAGCAATTATGAAATTACCGAATCAGTTAAGATCAAGGCTTCAGAGGAAACGGCTTTTATATTTATAAGCGATTTGTCTCAGTGGAACAATTGGGCTTTCGATAGTATCATGTTATACCAAGACCAATCGGATAGCGACATATATTATTGGAACGACCCGTCGGGGAAAGGAGAAATTGCAGTAAAAGAAGTGCTCCCAAACAAGCGTATCGTCATTGATATTTCCATGGTTGATGGTGCTTTTGAATCGGAAAGCGTTTTCACAATTACACCAATAGAAGTGGGAGATAGCATAACCGTTACTTGGAGCGATACACAGCGATTAGGGTATAATTTTATAGCCCGATACTATGTTTTTTTTGCCAATTTTGAAGAAACCATTGCCAATAACTACCAGAACGGTTTACAAAAGCTTAAAAAAAATATTGAGAACAATAAAAACAGGGCAAGCACAAACCGATATTTAGATACCTCTTTACAAGATAGTAGCATTGAAACATGGCAAAATTCTACGCTTATCTTGAAAGAACTAGGTAGCCTAAAAAATAAAGTAGTAGCGGAAATTGGAGCAAAAGGAGGATATTTTACATTTAAATTGAAAGACGATGCAGCTAAAGTCATTAGTTTAGAGACACATAAAAGCCTTTTTGAAAAGCTAAAAAGCAGGGCTGCTAATGAAGAGAATATAGAAGTTAGGTTCACAGGCGTAATTTCCCCCGCAATTTATGAAGGAGAAGTGGAGGTAGTGGTAATGACCCACGTTTGGGCAGAACTCCCCCAACCGTACACTTATCTGCAAAGGGTGAAAAGGGGAATAAAAACAGGTGGTAAACTGATACTGCTCGCGTTTTTAAAAAATGTACCCGAGGGTTATCCCGCACAAAAAGTGGCTTCAATTTCGGATATTAAGCAAACTATTGAAAGCGCAGGCTTTAACAAGGTTACGGTAACTGAGTTAGGAAACGAACAATACATGTTGAGTGCAATAGTTCCTGAATAAATTAATGTAAAACAAAGGAATCAGCTACTTCTCTTTCCCCCCTTTTTTTGATGGAAAGTTTAAACATGCCCTGTATTTATGTAAGCCTTCTAAGAACGCTAAATAACTCATCGAACTCTTCTTGAGAAATGCATAACACTCTTCTGGAATGATTTTCTAAATCTTCTAAGTGAACTTCCCAACATGTTTTGGTCATGTCAATTCTTACACGATACTCTCGACCTTCGTAAAGACCGATAGCAGTAGTAACTTTCGATTCTACAATGGCTTCCATATTCAACGAAACTAGATAATTGATACCTCAAGTTACATTTTTGAAGCACATAATTCTATTTTTAAAAAGAAAACCTCTTATTAAAGTGGTTCTTCTTACAAGCTAAACGAAAGCGTTATTTACCAATGGTTTTCCACCTCGGTTTCTATTTCGCCTCTTTGTTGCAGGTATTGCGTGTAACTCCCTTCAAAGGAAACCCTACGTTCAATAGTAGTTTTATAAGTATCATTTGCACCTAATAAAAGCTCAACAACCTCTCTAATGGCATGTTCGCCTCCTTGCTTGCCAGTAATGTAATCGCACATTTTCTCATCACGAAGATACTCCATAAACATTTGGCTAGCATCTCTTCTTATACAAAACGTCAAACCACAGACACGTGCCAAGCCTAAGTCGAGAATATCATCAAAAAAGAAGGCGATTTCTTCGTATTTTAAAGAATACTGCTCAGTTATTTTATCTAATGCCTCTCGCTTATTTTTATAGTTAAGATATACAGTGTTGAAGTGCTCTCGCTTGGATAATTCTATCGCTTTTATATTATTAGCACCAGTAATTATAAAAGAATAAGGAATTTGACTTTCTACTCTCCAGCGATCAAAACGGAGCATGTTTATCCCCATTGCGTCTGCTTCTGAAAATAGGCTTCCTTCGGATGAGTATTTAACGCTGTCGTTAAAAACGCCGTCCCAATCGAAAATAAACGCCTTAATCTTCTGGTATTTTTTTTTAATTTTGTTAGAAGGGGTCAGAAATTCCCCTCCTATAGCACAAAATAATTTTTCTATTGCTTCCATCTACTTTCTGAATGATTTTTCGAGATGATGAATCTCAATTAACGGCTTAAGGAATTCCTCTAAATCGGCTAAATTTAATTGGCTTGCCGCATCGCAGAGTGCTTCTGAAGCATTTGGGTGAGCTTCTACAAAAATACCATCTATACCGGCTGCAACTCCTGCTCTTGCTAAAGTAGGTAAGTATTGTCGAAGCCCTCCCGATGGGTCCGAACTTGGGATGCCATACCTTCTGATAGAGTGAGTAATATCAAAAATAACAGGATAGCCAATTTGGCGCATATCATAAAAACTGCGGGGGTCAACAATTAAATCGTTGTACCCAAAAACATAGCCACGTTCTGTGAGTAAAATGTTTTTATTTCCTTTCGATTCAATCTTTTTTACAGGTTTTCCCATATTTTCTGGGGAGATGAACTGCCCGTGTTTTAGGTTGATGATTCTACCTGTTTCTGCGGCAGCTACCACCAAGGTAGTTTGCATACACAAATAAGCTGGAATCTGAATGATATCAAGCACTTCGGCGGCAGCGGTTACTTGTCCGGGGTAGTGGATATCTGAAAGTACGGGAAGATTGAACTCGGTTTTAATGCGCTGTAAAATGCGCAATCCCTCATCGATACCTGGGCCCATATAATAGTCAACCGAACTACGGTTGTCTTTCATAAAAGAAGACTTAAAAATAAGGGTTACATCAAGTCTTTCGGCAATCTCTTTTATTTTTTCGGCAGTAGCCATCATCATGCTCTCTTCTTCAATCACACAAGGACCTGAAATTAAGAACAGTTTAGACCAATCGAATTCACGTTTTTCCATCAAATTATATTTCTAATGAACAATAGAGCTTTATCGCTCAAAATGAGATTGCTAAATTGATGAAATTCGCCGCTAAGTGCAAACGGTTTAAAACACTAATTGCAGAGAATCTCTCAAGTAAGTATCGCTTGGAGTGTTTTTAGACCAATAGGCAGTTTTAATGGTTTTCTTTAAAGTCGCTTTTGTAGTACCTCTATTCCCCAAAACTTCTTCCCAAGCTTCAATTTTATGTGGAAATGCTTTTTGGTAGTAAATAGAAAGTTTTCTGCGATTATTGGGGTATTCTACCGTATAAATCATTCTAGTATCATTACTTGT
>CAZFQW010000162.1:0-7540 GCA_964521225.1 uncultured Roseobacteraceae bacterium | reverse complement strand
ACCTTAATGCAACGGAAAACAAGAACCCTGAGGAGCAATTTCAAAATTTAACACTTCGCCCTATCATTAAAATGCAGCACAATTTATTACTCGCATTTTTCCACAATCATTTACAGAGAAAAAAGATTAAGTTCACCGAACTAAATCCTCTTAAAAAGAATGCAGTGATTGAGACTGTTTTTAAAAATGACACTCAATTTAAAACCGAATTAAGAGGCTTAATCATTGGGCATTTTACAATAGAAGAATACAATGAGTATCAACCCCTGTCATCTGAATTCAATAAGAGAATTATCAATATCATCAAAGAGCGTTTGCAATCTTTAAATACATAGGTTTATTTCAGCCTTGTGCTATTCTGTAATTATATTAAATGCTCCTTTTACTAAGAACTCGGTATTGTCTTTAAATTCTTGGAAATTAACAATTTCAACGAATCCGTTGTTAGCTGCCCCCGTTTTTACTTCCTGTTTTGAAAACGTGTACCCATCATTTAAAGCACCCTCAAGCATCAGTACATAGTATTTGCCCTCTATTTCTACCAAGGCATCCTGTGGTAAGGCTACTTTTGAGTCTGCGCTTGTGTAAATCTCTGCTTCTACGTACATGCCGGGGCTAAACCTGCTAGAAAGTGCTTCGCCAGATAGGAGGTGCCCGTGAATGCCAATCGTGCGGCTCTCAGGGTCTACCGTTTTATTTACCAAATGAACCAATGCTTTGTATGTGTTGCTTTTATCTTCCTGTATTTTGAATTGGATGGGCTGCCCAATTTTCACCTTTGTGAGGTCTTTTTCAAATAGGTTGAGTTCAAGGTGCATGTGGTCTGTATCTACGATGGTAATTGCCGCTTCAGATGAATTTAAGAAGGCACTTTGGGTAATGTTTACCTGTGTTACATAGCCATTTATAGGCGAAGTGATATTTAAAGTAGTACGAATGTTTTCTAAGGTGAGTGTTTCAGCGTTTATGTTCATTAAGCTTAGCTTCTTGCCGAGCGACTGAAGTTTCACCCTTGTAACTGTATAGTCTGATTCTGCTTTTAGGTAGTTTTTCTGAGAGGTTACTTTGTCCTGAAACAAGTTTTTTTGCCTTTCATAATCGGCTTTTAGATAATTGAGCTTCCCTTTTGCCTCTAAATAATCTTGTTGCAGTTGTACATAATCGGGATTTTCTAAAATAAAAAGTGTTTGCCCTTTTTTTACCTGTTCGCCCGGTAGTAATCGAATGTCTTTTACCGTTCCGGCAAAATAGGTACTTACCGAAGCTCTGTTTTCTGGGGGGACATCAAACATGCCATTGGCTTTTACGATTTCGTGAAACTCTTTCATTTCTAATTTTCCCAGTTTCATATCAGATGATTTGAATTGGGTTAAACTCAGTTCGTAAGTATTTTCATTTTCGGGCACTGTAGCGGTTTCAATAGCAATAGGTTGCTCACCAGAAGAACAGGATGCCAAAGCCAATAAAGCAATAAGCAATACGCCTCCAAATTGACTTTTCATTCGAGGGTTATTATATTTTTTCATTTTTAGTTCATTAAATAATTAGCTTCCAAAACCGCCATATTATATTGAAAAAGAGTAAGATGATAGTTCAATTCGATGCTTTTCGCATTGTCCAAAAGTTGGGTGTATTGCAAAAAATTTATCTCACCCCCCTGAAAAGCTTTTGTGGCATGAAACAAGGTTTCTTCCGCAAGCTTTTTACCAGTTAGTTTGTAGTAGTTAATACCTTCTTCTAATTGCCTTAAATCAGATTGTAGCGCTTTATAGCTTGCAAGTAATCCTATTTTGTAATTATTACTTTCAGAAATCAGAATGCTGTTTCCCGTTTTTACAGCCGCTATTTTCGATTTCTGAGTTCCGAACCATAGCGGAACTGCTACGCCCACTTGAAACCCTCCAAAGTTTTGCGTGCCACTACCATTGTTCATTCCTTGAAAAACAGAGACATTTAAGTCGGGTAACAGCCGTTGTTTCTCTAGCCTAAGTTGCCGCTCTGAAAGTTTTAGGGCATCGGCATAGTAGTTAATTGCAGGGTGTTCAAGGGTGTCTAACTGTACCAGCGTAATGGGTTTCAGTTCCTCATCGCCTACCTTAAAGGCAGTATCCGATTGTAGCCAGCGATTCAGTAAAATATACGACTTTTGAGTGCTCTCTCGTATCTGATTCAGCTTGAGGGAGACCTCTTTCCGCTTTGTTTCTGCCGTTAGCTTTTCTAAATAGTTAGACTCTCCCTGCTCAAATTTTCTGTTGGCAGCATACTCGAAAGAAGCGTACAAACTATCGAGGTAGTTGTAGTTTTTGAGCATTTGCTCCCAATACACAATTTCGTAATACACCTTAGCGACTTCTTTGCTAATCGTGCGCTTATCTATTGCATATTGGTCTTTGGTTAACTTCGATTTGCCCTGCATCACTTTCTTTTGTGCGCCGTATATCGTTGGAAACTGAAAAGACTGACTGATTCCCCAGGTATTGAGCGGTAAGTTGTTGGGGGCAATATTGGCGGCATCTTGGTTGTAATAAAACTCCGTTTTGCTAATGTCTATCGCACTCCTGATCAATTGTTCGCTTTGCTCTATTCGTTGGGCTGATGCCTTTAGTCCAAGGTTATTTTGTAAAGCAATTTCTACTGCCTCATCTACCGTTATTTTGCGTTCTTGATTTTGCCCCAAAGCAGGCAAAGCAAGTAACAACGCTATGATTAAAATTGCTGCTGGTATTTTTACCTTTGGGAAATGTCCTTTTCTATCAAAAAGTGCATAGAGTATCGGTAATACAATAAGTGTTAGTAAAGTTGCCGAGATAAGCCCGCCTACTACCACTGTTGCTAAAGGTCTTTGTACTTCTGCACCTGCGGAGGTAGAGATTGCCATTGGCAAAAAACCCAATGCCGCTGCGGAAGCAGTAAGTAATACCGGGCGCAACCTGTTTTTTGTACCCAAAATGATTCGCTTGTTAATGTCTATGATTCCATGTGCTTTTAGTTCTTTGAACTCTTCGATCAGTACAATGCCATTTAATACCGCTATACCGAAAAGCGCAATGAAACCTACGCCTGCCGAAATACTAAAAGGCATATCGCGGAGGTAAAGAAATATTACACCTCCTACCGCAGACATGGGGATGGCACTGTAAATGATGAGTGCTTCTTTTACCGAATCGAAGGCGAAATAGAGCAACACAAAAATCAATAGAAGTGCTATAGGAACGGCAATCATTAGTCGGTCTTTGGCAGTTCTTAAATTTTCAAACTGACCTCCGTATTCAATGGTATAACCAGTTGATAATTTAATTTTTTGACCGATAATTTGCTGTACGTCTTTCACTACCGATTCTAAATCTCTGCCTCTTACGTTTACACCGACCACTATTCTTCTTTTGGTATTATCCCTAGAGATTTTAGCCGGGCCTTTTGTATAGGTAATCGACGCAAATTCACTTAAAGGTAGCTGGCTTCCGTTGGGTAACTGAATGGTAGCCGTTTCTATATCTTCAATATCCTGATGATGAGCTTGATCAAATCGGACTACCAAGTCAAATTGCTTTTCACCTTCAAATACGGTTCCGGCAGTTTTACCGGCAAAGCCCATGGTAATAATGTTGTTGAGGTCTTCTACATTCAAGCCATATTTGGCAATTTTTCGTCTATTGTATTTTACCGACATCTGAGGAAGCCCTGCTACCTTTTCTACAATAATGTCGGCTGCTCCTTCAATGTTTTGTATGGCTTTTTCAACTTCTACCGCTTTTTTATAGAGGATGTCTAAATCTTCCCCGAAAATCTTGATTGCCAAATCGGCACGAACCCCGGTAATCAGTTCATTAAATCGCATCTCTATGGGTTGGGTAAATTCAAAATCTACCCCTGGAATTTCCGACAGTGCTTCTTTGAATTTGTCGGCGAGTTCGTCTTTACTTTCTGCCGAAACCCATTCGCCTTTAGGCCTAAGTTTGATGATTACATCACTTTCTTCCATAGACATAGGGTCGGTAGGGACTTCGGCTGCGCCAATCCGGCTCACCACTTGCTCCACCTCAGGGAATTTCAGTAAAATACTTTCTATTTTGGTAGTAGCTACCACGGTGTTGCTTAAAGAGGTCCCTGTTTTTAATACTGGCTGGATCACGAAATCACCTTCATCTAAGATAGGCACAAACTCGCCACCCATGCGGGTGAAAAGAAACCCTACGGCTGCTAAAATTAGGAATGCCATGCTCAGTACCAATGCTTTTCTGCGCAATGCCCAAGCGATAGAAGGTTCGTATTTATCTTCTAAGAATTTAATTAGTCGAGAAGAAATGTTTTTCTTATTGGGGTCGGTCGGTTTAATAAATAGCGATACCATTACCGGTACATAAGTGAAGCAAAGAATCATGGCACCAATTAGGGCAAAGCAAAATACCAATGCCATAGGCTTGAACATTTTTCCTTCTACCCCTACTAAAGAAAGAATTGGGATAAAAACGATGATGATAATGAGCTGCCCAAATACGGCGGAGTGCATCATTTTAGTAGCCCCTACATGGGTGATGTTATCAATAAATCTTTGCCTTTCGGCTTTGGGTAATGCCAATAATTGAGCGCGTTCAGCAGTAATTTTAAAAGCGATAAATTCTACAATAATCACCGCCCCATCAATGATAATCCCAAAGTCGATGGCGCCAAGGCTCATCAAGTTGGCATCTACACCAAAAATGTACATGAGGGAAAGTGCAAAAAGCAAGCACATGGGAATTACCGAAGCGACCACCAATCCCGAACGGATATTCCCCAATAGCACCACCACCACAAAAATCACGATTAGGCAACCTAAAATAAGGTTTTCGGCAATAGTGAAAGTGGTTTTCCCAATCAGTTCGCTTCTTTCTAAAAAAGGATTGATGCTAATGCCTGGAGGAAGTGCAGGGGAAATTTCAGCGACTCGGGCTTTTACAGCTTCTATTACTGCCTTGGAATTAGCTCCTTTTAGCATCATCACCTGCCCTAATACTTTTTCGCCTTCGCCATTGCCAGTAATTGCCCCGAAGCGTGTGGCATGTCCAAAACCGGCGGTTGCCACGTCTTTTATGAAAACAGGGATGCCATTTCTGCTTTCAACAACAATGTTTTCAATGTCTTCTAATGACCCCACGAGCCCTTCGCCTCTTATAAAATAAGCTTGGTTCGTTTTTTCTATATATCCGCCGCCTGCCACACTGTTGTTTTTCTCTAGGGCAGAAAATATTTGGGCAACAGAGATGTTGAGACTTCTTAGTTTTTCGGGGTTCAGGGCTACTTCATATTGTTTAAGGTACCCTCCCCAAGTATTTACTTCTACCACCCCCGAGATACCCGAAAGCTGCCGCCTTACGACCCAATCTTGAATGGTCCGTACATCAACCAAGGAGTAGTCGTTTCTATGGGCTGAGTCAACTTCAACCACATATTGGTAAATTTCTCCCAAACCCGTAGTGATGGGCCCCATGAATGGTGTTCCAAATCCGGCAGGAATCCTTTCTTCGGCCGCCTTAATTTTTTCGGCAATGAGTTGGCGGGGTAGGTAGGTGCCAATTTTGTCGCTAAAAACTACGGTTACTACCGAAAGGCCAAACTTAGATACCGAACGAATCTCTTCTACGTCTGGTAAGTTTGCCATTTCTAGCTCCACAGGGTAGGTCAGGAATTTCTCTACGTCTTCGGTAGCCAAATTTCTGGAAGTAGTAATGATTTGCACTTGGTTATTGGTAACGTCTGGAACGGCTCCAATCGGAATCTGAGAAAGGGAATATATACCAAGACCGATAATGCCCACTGAAAATAATAGTATAATCAGTTTATGATGAATACTATATTGAATGATTCGTTCTAACATGGGAGTCGATAGTTTTAATTACACTCCAAATGTAAGACGAACACCCTAAGACTTTTCTCAAGTCTTTCTTAAGATTGGCTTAAGATATAATTTTATGCTGGGAGAAAAGAATTGGTATTGCTTTTTAGCCGACTGTATTATTGATAAACAATAGCGAAAACGCAATCTGCCACAAGAGAGCTACTTAGTTGTAGGTTACCGAATCGGCAGTCCGATCCACTTTTAAGCTACCAGATGGGCTGTGCACCAGAATTGACTACGTCACAGCCCTTGAGATAAAAAACAAAAATGTACGATAGTACCGAAGGGATTAAATATACCTAGCCACTTACCCACCACCAACCGATTAATATTTCAGACTCAAAAAAAGAAATTTTAACTATGTGCCCGCATTACCTACTTTACACTCATCCCTAAATTTAAGCTGATAAAATAGGCATCGAGCTGTGTACTCCGTTGATAATTACCCATTCGGGTTTCAATATATTTTAACATGAAAGAACGCTTGGTAAGGGGTAATTTTTTTGCGCGTAACAGACCAAATAAAGGACTGTATCGAAGGGTAAGCCCGTACTTGTGGCTATCGAAAGTAGAAAGGTCGTAATCAGAAGTATAAAATATTTCAGATGAAAGATGCGTTTCGTAAGCCGCAAAATACTTGGCTCCCGATTGATTATGGTATCGGTAAAATGGACCCACAGTAAGAGAAGTAGATAATTTAAAAGAGGTTTCTAACTCGACTGTATTCCCTATAATGCCAAAATCATCCCAATAATAACGGTAGTACGACCTCAGTACTAAGAAATCAATTGGGTAATAGTTAAGGCGTAGCCCAATAGGAATTTTGAGTCGGTGGTCTGGCAACCGCTCAATATCTGGGGTGGTTACATCCCTAAAATAGACTCGGTGGAATGGCGTGGAAAGTAGTCCTGTCATTTTCACAAACTCAGCCGAAACTCCCATTTGCAAGCGTTTATTAATTACCTGCGAAAAATTCACCTGTCCGTTATACGATTTTCGGTTGCCGCTAGGCAGCGATACGTCGCCTCTGAGTTCGTAAGGGTAAATAATAAGCCAATTATCAAAAAAAGCCTGCCCGGTAATATTAATTTCGGAGTTGCCTTGGTTCCATTCTTTGGTGTAAGAAAGCCCTGCCGAAAGGGAGGCGTAATCGTATTCATTAGAAAAACCAGCGCGAATACCGTAGGTTTCTCCCCTACTGAGATTTTTGCGGTTGTAAGATACAGTGGCAAATATCCTCGTATCATTACTAGAAGCCGACGACGAAAAGTTATCGATGTTATCTGTGGAAGCTGAGCTATAAAAATCTGCTCCTCCGTAAAACCCGATTGAATTCACACTATCGAGTGGCACATTCACGATAAAGACATTCGCAATATCGGTTAATTGCTCCGTTCCAATGCCGCCCGTTACTGCGCCATTGTTCCCATTTTGATCGTAATAACTCGATAAGAAATTTGCTTCAATCTCCTTGGTGTTAGGCTTCATTTGGTAGCCTTTCTTTTGTGCGGTAGCGGTGGGGTCTTGGGCTTGGGCCCTTCCCATGGTGCTCAATAATAGAATAGTAACAAGCACTTGGCGATAATAAAATTTCATAAATTCGATATTTTAATTACATCCACAACCTCCTCCAACTTTACCCCCATTTGCCCCTGCTGCGCC
>CAZFQW010000161.1:0-7546 GCA_964521225.1 uncultured Roseobacteraceae bacterium | reverse complement strand
ATCATTTTTATTGTCTTGTTCTGAGTTTTTAATTTCAATGGTATTATTCCCAGATAAAAATTGTCTGGGAATAAACCTTCTCACAAAAGATTTTTTCCCTTCTTGAATTTCAGCAACCTCAACTTCTGCTTCTTTTAATGCTTTATGCCATGCGGGAGCAAAACCCACTAAGCTCTCCGACATTTTATCGAGTGCTTTTTGGTAAGTATGCAGCGCAAAAACTTCTTTTTTATCTGGTTTCTGAACAAGCGATTGGTTGGTTATTCTTAGGTTTTCATTCTCTTTTTTAAGCTTTTCAATTTCCCGCTTTTTCATATCAGTGGCTTCAGCATCAATTTCAAGTTTTTGATGCAAATGGCTCTTTAAATTTTTTATTTCCGTTTTATACTGCCCCCTTTTAATATTTTCTCGCAGGTAGACCACTACTACGCCTAAAATACCAACACCAAGACCATACAAGAAGGGTTCAAAAAATTGCTCGTCCATAATATCTCTTAATTTTTTAGTATTTACTGTATAAAGTAATTATACACAGAAATCTTATTTCAACTACATTTATCTTCATAACTTTTAAACATAATAATAAGGAAAAGAATCTATTAAAATATCTTTTATATGGGTAATCGTAAACTAATTATATATCAGGTTCTCACAAGGCTTTTTGGGGCTTCCTTTAAAAAAGATAGCTCAAACGATAAAGAGGTATATTCCACCGGGAAATTCAGCAATTTCTCTAAAGCGGTTTTAAATGAAATAAAATCTTTTGGAATCACCCATATTTGGTTTACAGGAATCATTGATCATGCTACCCAAACCGACTATTCGGCAATTGGCAAACCTGCTGATTCTTTGAGCATTGTAAAGGGCAAAGCAGGTTCTCCCTACGCTATTCGCGATTATTACGATGTTGCTCCCGACCTCGCAGAAAATGTTCAGGAAAGAATGAAAGAATTTGAGCAGCTTATCAGCAGAACGCATCAACAAGAACTTAAAGTAATTATCGATTTTGTTCCTAACCATGTTGCACGAACGTATAAATCGCTAGCAAAACCCGAAAATATTACAGATTTTGGTCAGGACGACGACACCAGCGTATTTTTTTCTCCTACCAACGACTTCTATTATTTCCCAAATGAAAAGTTACAATTGCCTCATACCCACGAGAAAGAACAACAGCTATTTGAGGAATTCCCCGCAAAAGCTACAGGCAACGATTCTTTTACTGCCTCTCCGACAGAAAACGATTGGTTTGAAACCATCAAACTAAATTACGGAATTGAGTATCATCATGGTGAAACGGTAGAAAACAACAAACAGCCCACTCCTCTTTGGTTTAAAATGAAAGATATTTTAGTATTCTGGATACAAAAAGGGGTAGATGGTTTCAGATGCGATATGGCAGAAATGGTACCCCTTAGCTTTTGGAATTGGGTAATTCCGACTATCAAAAAACAATACCCAAAGGTGCTTTTTATTGCCGAAGTGTACCACGCAAGAAAGCTCGTGAACTACCTTGGCGAAAATGGTTTCGATTATTTATACGATAAAACAGGATTTTATGATTTAGGAAAAGAAATACTGCTAAAAAATCTTCCCGTAAAGCACCTAGCCGATTACCTCACGCACTCCGATAGCTATGCTAATCGCCTCCTTCGGTTTTTAGAAAACCACGATGAGGTAAGAGTTGCCTCCAAATATTTTTTGGGAAACCCGCTGCATGCTATCCCCTTCATGGCCGCCGCGATAATGGCACACAAAGGAGCTGTAATGATTTATTTTGGTCAGGAACTAGGAGAACGTGCCGAGAATAAAACAACATTTAGTGGCAACGACGGCAGAACTAGTATTTTCGATTATACAACCATTCCGAGCTTTCGAAGTACTATCAATAATTTTACGCCTATTTTAGAAAATCAGAAAAAATTACAAGCGCTCTATCGAAAAATGTTTGAGATAGCTTCAAACTCTACGGCAATACAATACGGCGACTTTATTGACCTGACACTATTTAACGAACAAAACCCTAAATATGACAGTAAAAAGGTGTTGTCATTCATAAGAATAGATGATAAAGAAGCGCTACTGTTTATACTGAATTTTCATTTTAAGGCTTCGCAGGTTATTCAATTATTCTTTCCAGCAGAAGTTATTAGTAGGATTGCGAAAGGAAATCAGCAAACCATTATCGGGAGCGAGATTTTTAACAACGTACAGAAAAAATGGAAAATAGAAACTTCTTCAATTTTAGCAAAAGGGCTTCAAATTTCTTTGTGGGCAAACAGCATTTACATATTTCAATTAAACACTTACTAACCAACTCTTTAAGCCCAAAAAAGCTATTTTTAATCCAAAATAGTGAAATATTTTTCCAAAAAAAAGAGAAAAAAAACAACCTAAAATTTTGCATTGAAAATTCTCTTTTTACCTTTGTGCCACCATTTAAAAATCGCCTCGGTGATGTAGCTCAGTTGGTAGAGCATCGGACTGAAAATCCGTGTGTCGGTGGTTCGAATCCACTCATCACCACAGCTTTAAAAAGCCCTTCAACTATTTTGAGAGGGCTTTTTTTATTGCCTTTACTGTAACTGCTTAAACCAAATTATTTAAAGGTTTGTAAAATGGTTTCTTATCAAAGTGATTGCCATTTTATATTTGGTTTAAGCAGTAGTGCCACGAGTTATTTTTTATAGGAAAGCCTTTATTGAAATCACAACATTTTTTTTTACCTCCCGTTCTTTGTGTACCTTCATATATTAGTACATTTAGCTCAAAAATTAAAATATAGTAGTTTTGAACATCATAAAATTACTAAGCTACAACGGCGTAAAAGACTCTTACTCAGATAGGCTTAAACGGAAAATTGTAGTGAGTAATAGACTCACCTTGTTACTTTTTGCCTTGGCCCTTATTTACACCACTGCAACAATGGCGAAAGGGCTGCCAATTTATATTGTTCCTTTATCGGGGTTGCCAGTTTGTATTTTAATAATTGCTCTTAATTATTATCATAAACACCACACCGCAAGGTTAATAGCAAGCATAGCACCTATGCTAATTACAAACGTTTACCACGCTGCGGCTATGCAAAATGGAGAAGATCCTATTACAGCTTCTTACATTATGGGTTCGTGTTTTGTGATTATTCCCTTTGTGCTTTTTGACTTAGAGGAAAAAGTAGAACTGCTCTTATCGGTTATAACTTGTACTTTAATTCTCCTTTCCGTCAGATATTTAAACAATTATATAGATATCCCCTTCGATTCGTCTTTTGCCCGTACGGCAAAGTATGAGTTCGTTATTATTATCTTAACCGTTTTCATTGTCTCTTTAATTATGTTGGTATTGTTACAAACTAATAAAAGAGCCATTTTATTCAGTGAAAAATTAGTAGAAGAGGTAAAAAATCAGAATGAATCTTTAAAAACCTCGCAGGTTGAGTTAAAAGAATATGTAGTGCAAGCAGAGGCCAACAAGAAAAAAGACCGAGAAAGGAGCTGGGAAGCCAACAGCCTTGCCGCATTTACCGAGTTACTGAGGGGAGAAAATGACCTGCATAAAATAAGCGATTTACTACTTTCAAAAGTAGTAAAGAGTTTAGAGGCCAATCAGGCAGCACTATATATTATACAGGAAAGAGACCATGAAAAATTTCTTAAAGGTATTTCGTGCTATGCTCATGAAAGAAAACGCTTTTTTGAAAAAGAAATCTTAATTGGTGAGGGCGTAGTTGGTCAATCTTTTTTTGAAAAAGAAACGATATACATGACTGATATCCCCAATAACTATTTTGAAATTACTTCTGGCTTAGGGAAATCCTTTCCTAAGTCGTTATTGGCAGTTCCTCTTATTGCCAACGAAGAAACTATTGGCGTCATCGAAATTGCTTCCTTTCATGAGATTGAAAACTATCAAAAACAGTTTATTGAAAAACTGGGAGAAAATATTGCTAGTGTATTTTACAATATCCAAAATAATAAGCGCACAGAGGAGCTTTTAAAAGAAGTTCAGCACCTTAATAAAGATTATCAAAAACAAGAGAAGGAGTTAACCAAGAAAATAGAGCGATTGAAATCAGAAAAAAGGGAAGTTGAATATCGAGAGCAAATGCTAATTGAAAAAATAAAAAAATTAGAAGATACGTTTGGGAAATAACCCTGTAGCGCTAAGGTTTTATCTATAAAAAAAGGGAAGTTTCAACTTCCCTTTTTTTATGAATCTATACAAGTTACATTATCCGGCAGCATTGCCTCCTTCTGGTTTTCCTGAGGTGAGGCGTGCTTTTAGTGCATCTAACGCCGCTGAGCCTCCCGCAGAAGATCCGCCAGAACCTAGCAGTGCTTTATCTATTTCATCGTCAACACTTCTTGAGGTATCTGCCATATCGCCGTAAGACTCTGCTAGTGCTTCTTGTTGTGCAACCTTGTCTTTCATCCGCTCTAGCATACCTACTGTACTTGAAGAGTCGATATTTGCTAATTGCTTATTTAGCTTGGTACTTGCCTGGCTTACTTTTGCACGTGCTTTTAGCGTTTTTGCTTCGTTTTCCCAATGTCCTATTTGCGCCTTCAAACGTTGCACATTGCTTTCCATTTTACTAACAGCAGCTTCTTGTGTTTGTACCATTTGCTGCTGAGAAGTAGCGCGTTGCATTGCCTGTTCTTTTCTGTTTAGTGCTTCTGTGGCAAGCCTATCTGCTTCTACTGGGTCTATTTGCCCAGTTTCGGCACGCTGAATAAGCATAATCGCTTTTTGCTCATACTCCCCTGCTTCACTTTTTGCCGCCTCTAAATCTTTTCGAGCCCTAATTGCTTGCGCTTTTACTTCGGCGAGGCCTTTTAAACTTTCGTTTAAATCACTTTTCATTTCCCGGATACCTTGTTCGGTCATCTTTACCGGGTCTTCTAATTTATCTAGTGCGGCATTTGCTTCGGCGGCACCCATTGAAAATACTCTTTTAAAAAATCCCATAGTTATATAATTCAGATGTTAGTTTTTAGAAAATTCAATTAATTCATTGTAAAACTCACTAAGTAATAAAGCGAGTGAGTTTAGTGTAGCTTCTAGCTCATTTAAATCGAGGTTTTCAAGCTCTAGTGTATCTCTAAAAAGAACTTTTGTACCAGATTCGTCCAAAACAAATGCGCCGTGAATAATCTCTCTGTTTTTCTTTAGAAGGCTTTCAAAAACCTCTTTGGTTCCTTCTTTTAACTCTAAAATTAGTAACTCAATAATTAAGATGGGGTCTTCACAATCAATCATCAGGTTGGTAATCCCTTCTTCTTCTCGGTTTACTAAAACGATTTCCTCTTCTAAGTCTTCTTGTTTAATTTCATAGTCTAGTTCAAGAAGGTACTCTTTTACTTTTTCAAAATCAGCCATTTAGTTTAGTATTTAAGTTTAGTATTTAATTTTTTTTCAAGTAACTAAATATATAGGCTTTTTGCCTCAAGGGCAATGTTTTTTTCTGTGAAGGGCTATTCTTTAAAGATTCATTAACAATGAACTATTTTATATAAGAGTGCTTCTAGGGTGAGCCCCGGACCAAAAGCCATGCTCAGCACCGACTGGTTCTCATTTTCTTTGCTAAGTGTTTTCTTTAGTTCTTTTAAAACAAAAAGTACTGTTGCCGAAGACATATTCCCATATTCTTCCAAAATAGTACGAGAAATTTCATTATAACTTTTCGGAATTTGTAGGGCTTCCTCTATAGAATTGATGATTTGTTTACCTCCCGGATGAATAACCCAATGACTAATATCTTCTGTTTTCAGCGCAGTTCCTTTTAGTAAACCATCAATAAAACCTTTAACCCCTTTATTTAATAGTTTGGGAACATAAGAACTTAGTATCATTTCAAATCCTTGGTTACCAATTTGCCAAGCCATGTCGGCATCGCCTTCGGGAAATAAATCTGTATAACCCTTTTCTATTTCAAAAGAGATTCCTTTGGTTGGAACGCTCTCTATTAAGGCAGCAGCCGAACCATCGGCAAATAAGGCTGCTGATAGGGTTTCGTCTTCTGAATTACCCGGCTGAAAATGAATGGTGCAAAGTTCCGTTGA
Source organism: uncultured Roseobacteraceae bacterium (assembly GCA_964521225.1). Taxonomy (GTDB): domain Bacteria; phylum Bacteroidota; class Bacteroidia; order Cytophagales; family Flammeovirgaceae; genus CAYUJH01. The sequence continues at coordinate 1,484 of CAZFQW010000161.1, read as the reverse complement.
AACTAAGAGCACCTTCGCCTCGGGATTACTCCTACAAATTGAGTCGGCTACTTTAAGCCCATTAAAAACTCCATAGCAACCCATAAAGTTTATTGCAGTCCGTTGTACATTGTTAGCAAGTGATAAGCGGTGTACCAAGTCGATGTCTAAACCGGGAGCGTACATACCTGTGCAACTTATGGTAATTAAGTGTGTAACTTCCGAAAGTTTATTACTCGGATAGTCTTCTTTTAGCGACTCTACTGCTTGGATGGAGAGTGGTAACGCTTCTTGCCTAAAAAGCTTCATCCTTTCTGCTATAGCAGGAAACTGCTCATTTACAAGCGATTTAGGCAACCATTCAAAATCTGCTGGGAGTTTTGTATAATCTTCTACTACGGTGTGCCTTTTTTTAATCCCCGAAGCTCTATAAAGTGCTTTTAATCTATTTTCCTCTGTATCACTTAACTTCAAAACTTGGGACATTAACCGAATGCTGTCTTGCTGAGAAACTGAAAACTTCGGTACTGCATATCCTATTCCCGTAATAAATGATTTTTGCATTGAATAAGCTGGGTTTTCCGTGCGGTTTATTTTTTTATTAGGCAAGTATATTAAAATAAGTTGAGTCTGTAGGGTTCAATGAAGATGATTTGTAATTTTGTGTTATTAAATAATGATAATATTTTAATATGATAGTTACACAACTTATTCTATCTTCTATTGTGATTTGTTTTTGGGGTTGTCAGCAAAGTGCGGAGCTAAATAGCACAAACTCAAAAATATCGGTAGTAAACGTGCAACAGAGCATTATTAAACATATTGACGCTACGGAATGTAAGCGCTTAATAGAAAATAATGTAGAAGTTCAGTTAGTAGATGTAAGAACAAGTGGCGAATGCGCCACAGGTATTTTAGCCAACGCACAAACAATTGATATTTACTCACCTAATTTTAAAAATACAGTGAGTAAGCTCGATAAAAACAAGCCGATAGTATTGTACTGCGCCGTTGGAGGGCGAAGCAGGCAAGCAGCGCAAGTTTTAAAGTCTTTGGGTTTTAAGGACATCTATAATTTGAAAGGAGGAATCCAAAGTTGGAAGGCGAAGGGCTTACCTATCGAAAAAAAATAGGCACTTTTTTTAAAGTGCCCATATCATCTACCTCCTTATGTATGTGCCGTTACTCCCAAATTAATAGGTATTGGGCGGAATAATGGTTTCTAATTTTTCTTTAATGATTTTAGTCCAAAGCTCGTACCCCTCCGCATTTAAGTGGAGTTTATCTTCAATAAAAAGCTCATCTTTAGGTGTTCCTTCTTGGTTCAGAAAATGCGCTGCCGTAGAGATAAAATAGACATTTTCGTTTTCGTTACACACCCTTTCAAGCCGTCTATTAGCCTTTTGTGTTTCATCCCAAACAGACCAACGGCTACTTGTAGGGGTAATTTCAATACAAAAAATCGGTGCTGTCTTTTTCTTTTTTCTGATGGTTTGTACGATATA
>CAZFQW010000160.1:0-7568 GCA_964521225.1 uncultured Roseobacteraceae bacterium | reverse complement strand
CCCCATTAAAACGGTATCAAAAACATTTGCGGGGAAATCCCAATCGACAGAGCTTCTTTGGGGTACGTAAGCAATTTTATGCCTTACCTCTTCTAAGTCTTTCCCGAAGAGCTTTGCAAATCCACTACTAAGAGGAATTAAACCCATCGTTGCCTTTAGCATGGTCGTTTTCCCCGAACCATTGGGGCCTATTACTCCAACCATTTTTCCTTCAGGGATTTGATAATCAACATTCCAAATAGCGGGTTTGCTTTGGTAAGTAACCGTAGCATTGTGGAGTTCTATTACTGGGCTTTTTATTGGACTTTTATTTTCAACTGCACTCATCGGTTCTATTTTAAAGCTTCTACAATTGTATTTACGTTATGCCGAACCACTCCGCTAAAGTGTTCTTCGGGTGTATTTTCTGCTCCTAGCGCATCAGAGTAGAGCGTTCCTCCTATTTTAACTTCATGCCCTCTATCTTGGCAACCTGCCACAACTGCTTTGATGGATCTGTCGGAAATGGCGCTTTCTACAAATACGGCTTTAATATTTCGGCTTGCAATCATTTCGACCATAACTGCTACATCTTGCAAGCCAAACTCTGCGGTGGTAGAAATACCTTGTAATCCCTTTACTTCAATGCCATACGCTTCTCCAAAATAACCAAAGGCATCGTGCGCAGTAACTAATACCCTTCTTTCTTCGGGGATACTTGCAATTTCTTTTTCTATAAAAGTACTTAAGTCTTCTAACTCTCTATAATAAGTGGAAGCGTTGTTTAAGTAAAAATCTGCATTCACAGAGTCTATCGCTGCCATTGATTTACCAATTTGCATCACTACTTTTTGCCAGAGCGATAGGTCGAACCAAATATGTGGATCGGGCAAAGCAGCGCCTTCAGGGTAATTCAAGTCTTTTTCTTGTAGGGCATCTCCTGCGGCAAAAACATATTTATCTGTTTTCATTTTATCGAGCACCTCTACCATTTTAGCTTCGAGGTGTAATCCATTATAAAATATAATTTCGGCATTTCTTAAAGCAGATAAATCACTTGGCGTGGGTTTGTATAGGTGTGGATCAACCCCAGGTCCCATAAAAACCTCTACTTCTGCCTTGCTTTGGGTTATTAGCTTAACTGCATCGCCTAGCATACCCGTAGTTACTACAATTTTAAACTTCTGCACTCCTTGGGTGCTTTCAGACTGCTCTGAAGAACCACACGAAACAGATAAAATGATTAGAATTAATAAGGCGAAAGTGTTGGATATCTTGAAGTAGTTTTTCATAAAATTCTATTAATGAATAAGTTGATTTATTATCTTGTAACAAATTTAGATAAATCTAACTTAATTATTAGGGTAGCCAAAAAGGTATTCTTATTTTCTATTTTGCTACTGATTGAAGAAATTTTATTTTTAAAAATTAAATACTAGAATGTTGGAAGCATTTAAAGAGTACCTACTCAATAAAAAAATAGATGAGGGCCGTTTTAAGTTAGATGAACCCAATTTATGGAATGAGTGGAAGGCTACTTTCGAGCAGGTACACCCCGATAGTTTTACCGCACAAAAACTGTATTTAATTAATAAAATTAGAAGAAAGTATCCTCTGAAAGTAGAACAGAAAACGGTTGAAAGTCCTAAAAAGAGAATTCGGCCGATTATCAAAAAATAATACTTCTCCCTTTATAATTATAACGCTTGGCTTCTATATATTACAAAACCACAGAAGAAATTGCTTTTATTGAGCAAAGTGCTCGATTAGTTTCTAAAACCTTAGGCATTTTGGCCGAAAAGATAGCTCCCGGAATATCGCTAATTGAACTCGATAAACTTGCTGAGGAGTTTATTAAGGATCACAAGGCTATTCCTGGTTTTTTAGGGCTTTATAACTTCCCCAATACGCTTTGTATTTCTGTAAATGAAGTAGTGGCACATGGCATTCCCAATCAGTATTATTTACAAGAAGGTGATATTGTATCGGTAGACTGTGGGGTGCTTAAAAATGGTTTTTATGGCGACCACGCCTACACTTTTCAGGTGGGAGAAGCTTCTCAAGAAAAGAAAATGCTATGTAAAGCTACCAAAGAGGGGTTGCTATTAGGCATTGAGCAACTTAAAATAGGGAACAGACTAGGCGATGTGGGTTATGCTATCGCTCAGCATGCAAAAAAACATCGTTTGGGTGTCGTTAGAGAACTAATAGGACATGGTATCGGCAAAACAGTGCACGAAAGCCCTGACGTTCCTAACTTTGGAGAACCCGGCCGTGGAATCCCTATTTACGAGGGTTTGGTTGTAGCCTTAGAACCTATGTTTAACTTAGGGACAAGGTTTATTAGAAAACCTCAAAATGGTTGGAATATAAAGACTACAGATGGCAAGCCTTCCGCACATTTTGAACATAATGTGGCCGTAGTTGAAGGAAAGCCAAAAGTGCTTTCTACTTTTAAATATATAGAAGATGCTTTGGCAAAGAAGAACGCCAACAACTACAGCTAACAGTGTCTGTCATTTTTTCTTTTCTAAAATCGACATCGTAATTCTACTGATGCAAATTAGTTTTTCGTAATCTTCAGAGGTAATTCTTATTTCCCAAACGTGCGTACTTCTTCCTAAATGTATTGGAGTTGCTGTACCTATTACGTACCCCTCTCTGGCACTTTTAATGTGGTTTGCATTGATCTCTAAGCCCACACAAATTTGAGAATCGTTTACATTTAATGTAGCTCCTATGCTGCCTAAAGTCTCTGCTAAAACTACTGATGCGCCTCCGTGTAAAATACCTAATGGCTGAACGGTTCGCTCATCAACGGGCATTTTAGCCACCAACTTTTGAGACGTAACTACCAAAAACTTTATTCCTAAATGTGCCACTAAGTTTCCGGTAGCTTTATTCAAATTTTCTGGGGTAAACTGTTCTTTTTGCATCTAATTTTATGATTTTTTTTGAATTATAAAAATTTGACCCCAAATTCGCAGCAAATATGTTTTAAAGCAAAATAGATTTTAAAAACGCATGTTATTGTTGTAAAAAAAATATTAAATATTCGGCAATAAGATGCGCCCGTAACAACATTGTTGTGTTACAAAATGTCCTACTGCTCACACAAACCATTCATTTTGAAAGATAAAAATTTCTATATCATCAGACATGGCGAAACTCAGTATAATAAATTGGGTTTGGTTCAAGGTTCTGGCATTGACTCTAACCTTAATGATTCAGGAAGAATGCAAGCCAGCGCATTTTATGAATATTTCAAGGAAATCCCTTTCGATAAAATTTACACTTCGCAACTACAACGTACCCATCAGTCGGTGGCTCAGTTTATTAACAATAGCTTGCCTTGGCAAAGGCTTGAAGGGCTAAATGAAATAAGTTGGGGTTACAAAGAAGGAAGGATTATTACCAAAGATGACGACCGCCAGTATTACACCATGATAAACGGTTGGAAAAACGGTGAGTACACGCATAAAGTTGAAGGTGGCGAAAATCCGTTAGAAGTACAAGAAAGGCAAAAAATTGCTTGGAAATATATTATGGCGCATCCGAACGAAACTAATATACTTATTTGTATGCATGGCAGGGCAATGAGAATCCTTTTATGTTACCTCTTAGAGGTGCAACTAAGTACAATGGATGATTTCCCCCATCATAATCTTTGCCTTTATTTAATTAAGTACAATGCTGAGAGCGGTAAATTCACTGCCGAACTCAAAGATTTTACCGAGCACCTAAGCCAATTGGCAGAAAACGCTGGCGTGAAGTCTAGTGCTATTAAGTAGCACTAGAAAGTAAAAATATGGTTGGAATTTTATGTAGACTTGGCATAATGGATTTCCTCCATTCCTCGATGCTGTTTGTTTTTATAAATTGTTCGTTTGAATGTATGCCCGATGCAATACACAGCAATGTATTGGGGCTGCAAACTTTCAAAATATCTTCAAGAATAGCCTGATTTCGGTAGGGCGTTTCCATAAATATTTGGGTCTGATTGTGTCGGTTAGCAATTCCTTCTAACTTTATAATTGCTTGTTGCCGCTGGTTAGGCTCTTGAGGCAAGTAACCATGAAAAGCGAATTGCTGCCCATTAAAACCCGATGCCATTAGTGCCATAAAAATAGAAGAAGGGCCCGGGATGGGTTCTACATGGTATCCCTTTTTATGGGCATGCTGAACTACTAATGCTCCCGGATCAGCAATTCCCGGACAGCCCGCTTCTGAAATCACCCCTATATTACTGTTTTCGGGAATTTCTAAAAACTGCGCAGTAACTTCGCTCAACTTAGATTTCTTAGTGAGCCTAAATAAAATAAGTTCTTGTACCAATTTGCCAGTATCTAAAGAGCTAATAAAACGCCTTGTTGTTCTCTCGTTTTCAACAAAATAGTAGTCTGTGGTTAAAATTATCTCTTTAATTGACTCGGAAAAGAAAGGAAGAGATTTATCTCCTAGGGGGCTTGGTATTAAAAAAATATTCATGTAGTTGTTTTTAAACATACTATTAATGTGTCATATAAACTTCATATACAACTTCAAATACTCAATTTTATTCATTATTTGTTAAATATACACGGAGCTACACTAAAAGCTATATAGCTATATTCGCCGATTACCTTTAGAGCTGTTTTAATAAGATTATCTAATGGACTATACCTTGGTTAATACTAATAATACAAACCGATTAAAAATTACGATAGTATCTTGTTTACTGGTCTTTGTAGTTTTCATATTTCTGATTTCGCTCAGTTTTATAAGTGTAAACGCTAAAGGATTAGGTACAGATGTGATTTACCAGATTAACTCTGCTACTTCAAATCCTTTCATAGGGCTGTTTATAGGCTTACTAGCCACAGCCATACTGCAAAGCAGTTCTACTACTACTTCAATTACGGTTGCCCTTGTAGCAGCAGGAACTGTGTCTTTAAATAATGCTATCCCCATGGTTTTAGGAGCAAATATAGGAACTACCATTACTTCGTTTGTAGTTGCACTTAGCCACATCACTAAAAAGAGCGAATTTAGGAAAGCCATCACTACTGCGGCTACTCATAGTATTTTCAACATATTCGCTGTCATCATCATTTTACCTTTGCAGTATTATACTAATTTTTTAGGTGTTTCAGCTTCTTTTATTAGCAGTTGGGTAATGGAAGAGGGTCCGTTGGCATTTTTTCATTTTAACTTGATTAAAGGAGCTATTCAAAATATCACCAACACTTTACACCTGATTTTTCCTTTAGACGGTATCCCTGCCTTAATAATTTCTTTTGCTCTCCTTTATGCGAGTATTATTTTCATTACGTCGCTCATAAAATCTATTTGGATTGAGGATACAAGGAAAAAATTAGAACATATTATTTTTAGCAACGCTTTCAAATCTTTAAGCTGGGGAATACTTTTAACTGCCGTTGTACAGTCAAGTTCTCTGATCTGTTCTTTGATCGTTCCTATTGTTGCCACAAGCAAAACGACTATTAAAAAAGCATTCCCACTAATTTTAGGGGCTAATATTGGCACTACTTTTACTGCCTTACTTGCCGCACTTTCTACTTCTGAGGCTGCGCTAAGTATCGCCATCGTTCACCTTCTGTTCAACCTTATAGGCGTTTTAGCTGTATTAGGATTTCCGAAAGTAAGCCAAGTGATTATTTACTTTTCCAGGCAGCTCGGGCAAGCAACGGTAAGAAATCGTTTAATTGGTTTTACTTATATGATTTTGGTATTTTTTATTATTCCTTTCTTTCTGATTCTATTTAATAAAAATAGTAATTCGATTCCGGAAACTCCCCATCCTGAGGTGAAAGAAATTAAAGTGGGCGAGTAGCCAGTTAAGAAGTTTGCTTATCTTTTTTAAGCTTCTGAATTTGCTCATACTGAATTTTCAACTGCTCGTTTTTCTCTTCAATCATTTGCTTGCGAACCTGTAATTCAAGCTCGGTTCTTCTCTTTTGTGCATTTGCTCTGCGCAGGATAAATACAATAATTGAGAGCATGAAAACTCCGCTTCCTAAAAAAACAATCAGAATCATATTATAGCGCTCATTAATTCTTTTCGTTTCTAACTCTGCTTCATTTTTCTTTATCTGAGCTTCTTTAAGCTGCTGTTCTGTTTTCAGGTGGGCTATTTCTGCCTTTTGGGCTTTTGTTCGTTGTTCGGCTAACTGCTTTTGCATTCTTAGTCTCTCAACCTCTTCGTCTCTTTGCTCTAATGCTAATTGTTGTTCTATATTTTGGGCTGATAATGCTCCTTTCTTTTTTTCAAGCTCATTGATAAACACCTGCCCTTCTACCTGTGTACTTTCCATAAACTCGCGCTGATATGCAAGGGCTTTTTTTGAGTCTCCCAAAATCTCATAGCATTTCGATAAGTAATTATAGGCATCTGTTACCACATAAGAAGAACTTGATTCTTTACCTTTTTTTACGGATAACTCAAGGTTGGCAATGGCATCTTGGTGTTTTTGTAAATCAAAGTAAGTAACTCCTATATTAAGGTAAGATTGGGCAACCTTACTTCCAATTTTCATTTCTTCATACACCGCAAGCGATTCTTTTAAATAACGAAGTGCTTCGCTGTGTTTTCCTTGCTCAGAAAGGATACTTCCGATACTACTTTTAGCTACTCCTATGGCGTTTTTATTCCCTATTGCGGCACTATACTGAATCCCTTCTGCAAAATACTTCACGGCATTATCGTAATCGGAATTGCCCCAATAGGCATACCCTAATTTATTGGCAGTTGCAGAAAGTTCAGTTTCGTTGTTGCTATTTTTAAACCTTTCAAAATCTGCAAGGTACTTGTTAATATCTTGCGGATTTTGTGCATAGCTTTTATTGAAAAAACCGAGAAAAAGCATAAAGTACAGTGGCAATACGTAGAGATTTTTAATAGACATCATGAGCAAACCTTGTTTGTAATAAGCGACAATACTTGAGAGATAGTTGTAATACACATTCAAGATACAACTAAATAAAAATATAAAAAAAGCCCTATAACCATGATTAGTATAGGGCTTTACGTTTATTTATTAAATATTTATTAAATCACGATATTTACGATACGTTTAGGGACTACTATTATTTTTTTAGGCGTTTTCCCCTCAAGCCATTTCTGCACTATTTCAACTTTTAATACCTCTTTTTCAATTTCCTCTTTGGTAGTTTCTGCTCCAAACTGAATTTTGGCTCTTACTTTACCATTAATAGAGATAGGATACTCAAAGGAGTCTTCTTTCAAATATTCCTGGTTCCATGTTGGGAAAGTAGCTTTTGTTACAGACTCCATATTCCCTAATTTTTCCCAAATCTCTTCGGCAATGTGTGGCGCAAAAGGAGATAAAATCAACACCAAATCGGTTAAAATTTCTCTTTTGTTACATTTGATAGCGCTTAACTCGTTCACACAAACCATAAAAGCACTTACTGAAGTATTTAGAGAAAGGTTTTCAATATCTTCTTCAATTTTTTTAATGGCTTTATGAAGGATTTTTAATTCTGCTTTCGTTGCTTTTTCTTCTGAAATCGAGAAGTTTTCATCCTTATCATAAAAGAGTTTCCAAAGCTTACGGAAAAATTTACTT
>CAZFQW010000159.1:0-7575 GCA_964521225.1 uncultured Roseobacteraceae bacterium | reverse complement strand
TTGAAAACAATACAGCACCTACCAAACTATCATTCTTATTAGTAGGAGCTTGGTGGATAGGCTTTGCCCAAATTGCTTTTGCCACCTTAAAAGACCGCCCAACAGGGCACAAAATTAATGGCGAAGTCTTAGGGAAAGGCTTCAAAGAATTACGACATGTAATCAAATCTTTAAAAAAGCATGTATTCACCCTAAGGTTTTTACTCTCCTTTTTCTTCTATAGCATGGGGGTACAAACTGTAATGCTACTTGCCCCACTGTTTGGCGAAGCTGAAATTGGCTTGGAAGGAAGTGAAATGATATTAATTGTTCTGATACTTCAGATTTTGGCAATAGCCGGTGCCTACTTTTTTGCTTGGCTTTCGGGTAAAAATGGCAATAAATTTTCAATCGTCGTGGCTCTTTTTGTATGGATGGGCATCTGTGCAACGGCTTATTTTCTGACCGATAAAATCACCTTTTATATTTTAGCAGGCTTTTTAGGTTTTGTAATGGGGGGTATTCAATCTATTTCCCGCTCCACCTATGCTAAATTGATTCCCGAAGGAGAAAACGATACTGCCTCATACTTTAGTTTTTACGATGTTACAGAGAAGCTCGCCATTGTAATTGGCACTTTTTCTTATGGTTTTATAGAGCAATTTACGGGCAGTATGCGCCATAGTATTTTGGCAATGGTGCTCTTTTTTGTAGTGGGTTTAGTGGTCTTGTTTGCTACTAAAATGCCCAAAACCCTCGAAAAAGACTAGTTGATTAAGCGGATATCAACATAATTTTAACATTCAAAAATATTTCTTTGAAACATTGTTATTCAAAGCCGTTTAATTTTGTTATATTTCGACTTTAATAGAGTTAGGTAGAGTATCCCATAGACTGGCAGTTGTACATATTATTTACTTCTGCCAGTTCCTTTTTTTTGAAAGAAGTGAGCGTATTGAAAGCTATAAGGCACAGTTGTAACATTAAATCTTCTTTAGGAGATGTTTTTTTAGCCATTACGTCTTCTGAGGAAATGGAGAAATGGATGGGCGAACAAGCCATCATGAACGCCCGTGTTAATGGCCATTTTGTTTATTGGAAAGGGCAAGTTGTGGGCACCAATAAGTATGTTTCTCTTCGCTCGCTAGTGCAGGAGTGGAAGCTAAAAGATTGGAAATCGTACTCACAAGTAACAATTAATCTACTTGAAGACCGCCGTGCAGGAATCACCCAAATTGAAATACTGCAAGGAGAATTCCCCGAAGGAACCGAAAAAGAAATTGCTCAGTTTTGGGAAAAAGTATTTTTCCCTCCTATCAAAAAATACCTCGAAAAATAATACTACTGGTTTTTAGGTGCAATGTGTTTTTAAAACTTTACTTTAAAATTAACCCTTCAACAAGAAAAAAACAGGATATTATTAAGGGGGGGCATAAAAAATCGTAGCAAAAGTAACAGCCGCTAGTTTGAATCTTTATAAGAACGTTTTCACCTTGCGGCAACCTTCAACAGCTATATTTTAGGCAATACATAGCTTTGAACAAAAGTGTACATTTACTGTACGACTAAATCATTTTTATTTTGCCATGAAAACACAAGCATACCTCTTCAGCATTTCATTTTTTTGCTTTTTAGCAATATTTTCAGGCTGTAGCTCACCTAAAATCGAAGAAAAAGGAGTTTTTCAGAATATGGGAAATTTAAAAACGGAAATAGAAAAAGCATTTCAAGAAACTTCAGGGGAGTTTGCCCTTGCTTTTCAAGAAATTGGGGGTGCAGAAAGGCGTTTACTCATTAACGAGAAAACCCAGTTTCATGCAGCAAGTACTATGAAAACCCCTGTAATGATTGAAGTTTTTAAGCAAGCCGCCGAAGGGAAATTCAGTATGGAAGACGCCATGATTGTTAAAAATGAATTTTACAGCATTGTGGATAGCTCACTGTATTCCTTAAGCACCACTGACGATTCAGAAGATAATCTTTACGGTGTTTTAGGTGAAAAAAGACCTATCAAAGAGTTGGTTTACGACATGATTATTTGGAGTAGCAACCTCGCTACTAATTTGGTAATTGAACTGGTAGATGCAAAAACGGTTACACAAAGCATGAGAGAAATGGGTGCTCCTAGTATTCAGGTTTTACGGGGGGTAGAAGATATTAAAGCCTATGAAAAAGGACTTAATAACACTACGACTGCTTACGACCTGATGGTAATTTTTGAAAAAATTGCTGAGGGAAAAGCGGTGAACAAAGAGGCTTCCGAAGCAATGATTAATGTTCTGCTAGACCAAAAATTTAACGCTGTCATCCCAGCAGAATTGCCTAAAGAAGTAAAAGTTGCCCACAAAACAGGGTGGATTTCCACCGTACACCACGACTCAGGCATTGTGATTTTACCCGATGGGAGGAGGTATGTACTCGTGCTCCTTTCTAGAAATTGGGACAGCGACAAGGCGGCAATAAAAACAATGGCGGGGGTTTCTAAAAAGATTTATGATTTTGTTAACCAAACCAATGATAAGCTATGAGTTTATTATTTGATGATTTTCTTTCGTGGAAATTGAAGTGCGAAACAGATCAAATTGAAATATTCCAGCCTGTATTAGAGTATGAAATCACCCAAAAAGGAAGAAGTGAATTTGCTATTTGGGAAGGGATTGCTGCCTCTTATCAGGTGATGAAAGAAGCTGTACAAACAGGTTTAACTGACGATATGACCTCACGCTCAGGAATGGTGAACAATAGCGGGAAGAAAGTTTTCAATCATCCTGTTGCAGTACTCAGCAAAGACTTTCAGAAGCTAATTTCGAGGGCACTTGCTGCCAAAGAAGTAAATTCATGTATGGGCCGTGTTGTGGCTGCTCCTACGGCTGGCGCATCGGGAATTTTACCAGGCGTTTTAGTAACACTACAAGAAATCCACGGTTTACCCGATAGAAAAATGTACGAAGCTTTATTGGTGGCGGCTGGTATTGCACTAATTGTAGAGAAAAATGCAGGTTTAGCAGGTGCTGTCGGAGGTTGCCAAGCCGAAACGGGTAGTGCAGCAGCAATGGCTGCAGGAGCTATTGTATTTGCACTAGGAGGCAACGTAAACCAAGTATTTAATGCAGTAGCCATTACAATACAATGCATGTTGGGGCTAGTTTGCGATCCTGTTGCAGGCTTGGTAGAAGTCCCTTGTATTGTAAGAAATGCGAGTGCGGCGGCAATTGCGAATAGTTCTGCGCAAATTGCCTTAGCTAATGTTTCTGCCGTTATTCCTATAGACGAATGTGTACAAGCTATGGGAGAAATAGGGGAAAGCATGGAAGAAAAGTACAAAGAAACGGCTCTTGGTGGTTTAGCAGCTACCATTACCGGTAAGCGCATTGCCCAACAGGTGCTTATCTCTGATATTGAAATCATGGAACAAGAAGATGAGTGATATCGCAATAAGGGCTTTCTGTTTTAAGGGTATTTAAGATGACTTACATCATTTTATTTCTGTAAGTAAAAAAGTAGCTTCATCTATATTAAAAGCCTAAAAACCATGAAACCAATTGACAACTTGCATGACTTATTTGTGGAACTACTCATAGCCCGTTACGATGCTGAAACCCAACAGACAGAAACTTTCCCTACATTAATAGGTAAAGCAACGTCTACCAAACTAAAACAAGTTCTAAAAATTAGCTTTGAACATTCTCAAAGCCATTTAAAACAGCTAGAATATATAAGCAGGCTATTGCATTTCGATATTGTGGGCGAAATCTCTGAAAGTGCTTATGGTATATTCCACGAAACATGGCAATTAATTAATAGATGTACCAAGCCCGAGGTAACAGATGCGGTCATTACTACGGCAGTACAAATGATTCACCATAACGATATTGCCGGCTATGGTACTTTAGCCGCATTTGCCCGCACACTAGAACTCGACGATATTGCCCGAGCAGTTCACGATATTTTAGTAGAGGAGAAGGTAAACGACGAACTCCTCACTGAAGTAGCCAAGCATGGGATTAATAGGCGAGCTTCTGAAAAAAGTTTGTAGTAAAAAGCGATTGTACTTTTAAGTATAATCGCTTTTTTTATTAATCTCGGTGCAAATTGTAGCACGAGGATTTTTACTTAGCTGTTTAAAACAACGCCTCTCCAATTTCTCTTACAGAACCCGATTTACCCATTGAGTAGTAGTGCAAACAAGGAACATTATTTTCAATTAATTCTTTAGACTGCTGTACTGCCCATTCAATTCCTACTTGTTTTACAGCCTTGTTGTCTTTACATTTTTCTATTTCTTTTACTAAATCTTGTGGTATATCTATATGAAAAATACTCGGGAGCACGGTAAGCTGTCGTTGGGTAGTAAATGGCTTTAAACCAGGTATAATCGGAACATTAATTCCATTTTCTCTGCAAAGCTTCTCGAATTCAAAAAACTTCTGATTATCAAAAAACATTTGGGTTACAATGTACTCGGCACCCATTTCCACTTTTTTCTTTAGGTGTTTTAAATCGACTTCAAGGTTAGGTGCTTCAAAGTGTTTTTCAGGGTAGCCGGCCACTCCAATGCAAAAGTTAGTCGGAGAGGGTTTCTCCAAACTATCGTCTAAATAGTGCCCTTGGTTCATTGCCACCACCTGACTTAACAAGTCAGAAGCGTACTCATGTCCTCCGGGATGTGTTGTGAAACCAGGCTCGCTTTTAATAGAATCGCCCCGTAATACGAGCACATTTTCAATCCCTAAAAAGTTGAGGTCAATTAATGCATTTTCTGTTTCTTCTTTTGAGAAGCCACCACAAATAATATGCGGCACAGTATCAACTCCATATCGGTTCATCACAGAGGCACAGATGCCAACTGTACCGGGGCGCTTGCGAACCGTTCGTTTTTCTAGCAACCCATTTTCTCGCGATTTATATACATACTCTTCTCTGTGGTAAGTAACATCAATAAACGCTGGTTTAAATTCCATTAAGGGATCAATTGCATTAAAGATAGATTTAATGTCTTGCCCTTTTAGTGGGAGAGAATCTCAAAAGAAAAAAGGGTTTTATCTGCGTGTTCTATATATTCTGTAACCTTCAAAAGTATTCAATTTTAGGGTTTAAATAAGTTTTTGTAAATCAAGTTTAATGCGATTTATAAGCTTGCACAACTTTCCGCCAAACAATTTTTTTGAATAGCCTCTACTTACCACCTCTTCAAAAACACTATCGGATGACTATCAGGGGCTTATGCCTCAAAAAGCAATTTATTTTACGAGCAAGCGTTCTTAACTCATTAAAAGAAACGCTTATTTCTAAACGATGAAAACAATCGTTACGCTACTACTACTCTGTTTGCCTTGTTGGGTTATTGCAGGAGAACTAATTGTTGAAGGGGTTTACCAAGGTAAAAGTCTCTACATTCAAAATCCGCTTACTGCACAGGGGAGATACTGCATTACTTCTATTCGTGTGAATGGGCAGAAATATCCAACAGAAGAGGCTTCTGCTTTTCAGTTAAATTTCCTTTCGCTCAAAGTAGGAGCACCTCTTAAAATTGTAATTCAATTTATTAACGGGGCGACTCCCCGAATTATTAATCCACAGGTAATTCAGAAAAAAGAGGCATTTCAATTTCTGTCAGTCAGTGTCGATGAAAAACAAATTGAGTGGCAATCGAACGGTACAGAAAAGCATGGCCGCTTTTTCATAATGAAACAAGAAATTGACCATGCCGATATGCTGTATGTAGTAGATGTTGATACAAAGCTAGGAGATAGTGCTTACCAATTAGAGATGCAACATACTTTCGGAAATAACACCTACTTTATAAAATACCTCCACTACGCAGGGGCAGTATATTACTCTGAGCGAATGCATTTTTATTCTGATAAACCCGATACAGTAAGTTTTTATCCTAAAGATGTTAAAGACTTCATTACGTTTTCTGAGGAAGTAAATTATACCATCACCGACGAAAAAGGGAAATTGATAAAACAGGGGGTCGCCCAGAAAGTAAATTGCTCTGGTTTAAAGGCAGGAACTTATTTCATTGATTTAAATAATAAAAAAAATCAATTTGTAAAGATGTAACCACTTTGCGAAAAATTCTTTTTCATTCAACTCTCTTAACTTCATTTTCGTGCTAAAAAGCGGTTAGTTCCGTTATTTTGAAACTTCGGTTTCAAAATAAAATTTATGTTGCACGAGTTTTGATAACTCTAAATAATACAACTCGGCTAGGTTAAGGTTTTTTAGCTTGTATTAAAGCAACCAAAACTTAAGATGTGTCATCTTAAAATACCTACAGGTAAAAGTATCTTGCATGCGTCAGCTTCTGTATCAACTCACTATCATTTTAATAGCACTTTATGTATGCTCCTCGTGCGACCGCAAAGTCTGCCCAGCGTATCAGAGTGCCTTTTTAATAGGTGAAGGCGATGCCGAAGAGTATTTTTCTTATTTTTCCTCATACGACTCGCTCCCCAAAGATGCAGGTATTTTTCGAGGTCAGAAAAAAACAAAAAACGGACTTGTAAGAAAGAAATTTTGGCCTTCTGTATGGACTGCCCTCAGTAGAAGTGAATACGAAAATAGATATAATTTCCCTAAAGCAATTAGCACCAAAAACTATGTTCCTGATACCACAGGTATGGGAACAGAAGAAGATGCATTAGCAAAAGAAGACACAAAAGGTAACAATAAGAAGGAAAGAAAGAAAGATAGAAAAACAACTACTGAAAGCACAGGTATTATGGATGAAGGTAGCGTAGCAGATGATTTTTCTGAGGATACCAATACTATTTCGCCTATTGTTGATGAAAGCACGGGTAAAATTGTTTCTGACAGCTTAGCGAGCGACACCACAGAGGTAACTCTGAAGTTTACCGACCAATTAATCTATGAATTAAGATTTGGCGACCCCACAGCAAAAATTGAATCTGATAGCACTTCAACTGATGAGGAAGAAGAAGACGGGGGCAAAAAAGGGTTATTTGGAAAGAAAAAGCAGAAAAAAGACAAGAAGAAAAACTCTATTTTCAATAAATCTAAAGACAAGAAAAAGAAAGACGATGCAATAAAGGAAGAAGAAGAGGAAGGGAGCAACTAAAAAGCGTTCAATAAAATAGCCCTATAATTTTTATTAACAAGATATAAATTTCTATATTTGCAGCCCTTTGAAATAATACATTGCATTTAAAGGTTTATTTACCTCCTAAATATTATAGAAATGAGCGAGTTACTTAAAATCGTTGAAGAGGAATATAAAGACGTAAGAAAGAATCTTCCTGACTTTAGCCCAGGGGACACTGTAAATGTTCACGTGCGAATCACGGAAGGAACTAAAGAGCGTATTCAGCAGTTCCAAGGGACTGTTCTTCAGAGAAAAAATAAAAACAGTACAGGTGAAACCTTTACTGTAAGAAAAATATCGAATGGTATTGGTGTTGAAAGAATTTTCCCTATTCTTTCGCCTAGCTTGGCTAAAATTGAAGTTGTTCGTTACGGTAGAGTAAGAAGAGCTAAATTATATTACTTACGTGGCAGAAAAGGTAAAGCAGCGAAAATCAAAGAAAAAAGACGTGTTTAATTTTCTCGCAATCATACATTCATCGGTTTTTA
>CAZFQW010000158.1:0-7604 GCA_964521225.1 uncultured Roseobacteraceae bacterium | reverse complement strand
AAATGGGAATGAATAGTAGTACATTTTCTAATTTTAAAAATCAAATGTATTTCAGTCCTACATTTGAATATAATATTTTTCCTTATTCTGAAGTGAATAATAAATTGCTCACTCTGCGTTATGGCATTGTTATCCAAAATAATATTTACGGCGATCCTTCAATTTTCGATCAGGAGGAAGAATTATTATTTAGCCATTATTTAAGCTTAGGACTTCGATTGAACCAAAAATGGGGAAATGTTTTTACCGGTATTAAATACAGTAATTATTTCCATAAATACGAAAGCGGTGAAGGCGAGAGCGATTTTTTCTACAATATTGGGGTAAAAACCAATATGGATATTCGTATTACAGGCGGACTTTCTTTTTATACGTTCTTATTTGCGGGAATTGTGCAAGACCAATTCTTTTTACCCAAAGGAGAGGCCTCTGAACAAGATGTACTCATTAGGCGCCGGCAGCTACAATCTAACTTTAATATTTTTACCTCATTGGGTTTTAACTACCGTTTCGGTTCCAGACTCAACAATTTTGTAAACCCACGTTTTGGTAGCGATGGATTTAATTAATCCCCTTTCTTAATCACAGAGCGAGGTTTAGAAATTTCCTCATATAATTAAGCCTATTTCTATCAATTTTTGAAACTTTTTAATCGCTCCGTTGCTTCTTATACTCAAGAATGATAAAACAAATCGCCACCATATTATTTTCGTTATTTTACCTCCTCACAATAATAGGAGTACAGGTAGATGTTCACTATTGTGCTAACGAAGTAGCTTCAATTGCACTTTACAGTACAGAAAATGGCTGCTGCTGTGGCCCTTCTGCCGAAACAACAGACGGATGTTGCAGTGATGAGTCTTTTATTATTCAATCTACAGGCGAGCAGCGGCTTACTTCTAGCTATCGGGTTTTGGTTCAAGAGGCAATTCTCTCTGAGGTTGCGTCTGCGTTACCTAAGCCACTTTTTGGGGAAACAAATCAGCAGCTATCTTTTCCTCCTCGCTTTTCTATCCCACCATTAAAACGGCACCTTTGGCTGCTTAACTGTTCACTCACCTATTACGGCTAATCTGCGGGTTTTACCCACATTATTTATCTGAGGAGGATACTTTACAATAAAGTTTCCCCCCCTTTTTATCTATTTATTCAATTTAAGATTAGTCGAAAAAATGAAAATCAATAAAAAATTATTTGGAGCGTTTTTACTGTTGTTTTTAGGGTTTACCACTGCTTATGCACAAGAGAATGAACCCAAAGTGAAAACCGTTGAATTTGAAGTAAAAGGAGTATGTGAAATGTGTAAAGAACGCATTGAAACGGCTGCGTTAGTGAAAGGCATTCGTTTTGCAGAGTGGAATCAGGAAAAGCAAATCCTTAAAGTGATTTTTAAAACCAAGCTTGCCAACGAAATAGACGTTCACAAAGCTGTTGCCGAAGCGGGGCACGATACCCCAAAAATTAAAGCAAAAGACGAAACGTATAAAACCCTACCTGCGTGTTGTGCCTACCGCAATGGTGTTGAATCTCATTAATTAGCATTGCACACAATGAAATCTATTAAATTATGGAGCATTCTGTTCCTTTTCTTTCCCTCTTCTCTTTGGGCACAGCAAGGAGAAGCCTACCTGAAAGGCAAAGTAACAGAATTAACCGCTGACGGAACGGTGTTTCCGTTAGTGGGTGCGAATGTTTATTGGTTAGGGACTACGCAAGGGATGGCAACAAATCCAAATGGGGAATTTTCTCTCCAACGCCTCCCTTCACTTTCTGAAATTGTTGTGAGCTTTGTTGGGTTCAAAACTGACACAGTAAACGTGAAAGAGGCGAATACAATCACTATTCAGTTAACTCCGCTCGCCCTCTCAGAGGTAGAGGTTTTCTATCAGCAGAAAACAACGGAAGTTTCTTACATCGACCCCATCAAAACAGAGAACATAGGCGAAGAAGAACTGCTAAAAGCGGCTTGCTGTAACCTTTCGGAAAGCTTTGAAACCAACCCAAGTATAGATGTTTCCTTCACCGATGCCGTTACGGGCACTCGGCAAATTCAGATGCTTGGTTTGGCAGGTCCTTACACCCAAATTATGCAAGAAAACCTGCCGAGTATTCGTGGGTTGTCTGCTATTTATGGGCTTACCTTTGTTCCGGGTACTTGGATAGAAAGCATTCAACTGAATAAAGGCACAGGCTCGGTAGTAAACGGTTACGAGAGCATTGCAGGGCAAATTAATGTGGAACTGCGCAAGCCCGAAACAGCAGAGCGAATGAACTTGAATACGTATGCAAACGAAATGGGGAGGCTAGAATTTAACGCAAATTTTGCTAAGAAATTAAATAGCAAATGGTCGACCGCAGTGCTGCTACACGGGAAAAACAACACGAGCAAATGGGATAGAAACGAAGATGGATTTCTCGATAATCCGCTTGGGCAAAATTTCATTGGGCTGAACCGTTGGAAATACGTTGGAGAGAATGGCTTAAGGGTACAGTTTGGCGTAAAAGGAACTTATATTGACAGCGAAGGCGGACAGCTAGAAAACAGGAGCAATAACCTCACTGAACGTTGGCAAATGCAGCTCGATATTAAACGTTTAGAAGGATGGGCAAAAATAGGGAAAGTGTACGAAGCCATGCCGTGGAAAAGTATAGGGCTGCAAATGACCGCCGGAACACACCAACAAAACAGCTACTTTGGGCGCAACAACTACAATGCTACGCAGAACACTGCCTATGCCAACCTGATATATCAGAGCATTATTGGCAACACAAACCATAACATAAAAACGGGGGCAACCTTTCAATACGATGAGTACTTAGAAACGCTGAATGAAACCGATTTTAACCGAACAGAGATAGTGCCCGGTGCTTATTTTGAATATGCCTATAACGGGAACGATAAATTTAACTTAGTAGCAGGTTTCCGTACAGACTATCATAATTTGTTTGGGTTGTTTTTCACGCCTCGTTTGCACATGCGTTATGCCCTGAGAGAAAATACCATTTTGCGGTTAAGTGCGGGCAGAGGACAGAGAACCGCCAATATCATTGCCGAAAATAATGGTTTGTTGGCAAGTGCCAGGCAGTTGGTTATCCGCGGCAATACAGGAGGCAACAAGCCGTATGGCTTAGACCAAGAAATAGCTTGGAACTACGGGCTAAACCTTATGCAATATTTTATTTTTGCCAAAAGAGAGGCTGTTTTAAGTGTCGATTTTTATCGTACCGATTTCCAAAACCAAATTGTGGTCGATTTAGACCAAAGCCCGCAGCAGGCGGTATTTTACAACCTTGAGGGAGAATCGTACTCTAATAGTTTGCAAGTACAAATTGACTATCCTTTGTTCGAGCGGTTCGATGTCCGCTTGGCGTATCGTTGGTTCGATATTAAAACTACTTTTGGCGAGCAGCTTTTACAAAAGCCGTTGGTAGCAGCACACCGTGCCTTTGCCAATTTGGCTTACGAAACCAAAAGCAAGTGGAAATTTGATTACACTGTTAGTTGGCAAGGAGAAAAGCGTATTCCTTTTACCGGCAGCAACCCAACTGCATTTCAGCTAGCAGAGCGTTCGCCGAGTTTTGTGCTAATGAATGCACAAGTTACCAAAGTAATTAGCCAAGGGTTTGAGGTGTACGTAGGTGCTGAAAACTTGCTTAACTTCCGCCAAGAGAACCCAATTTTATCGAGCGAACAACCTTTTGGAGCGTACTTCGATAGTTCCCTCATTTGGGGCCCTATCTTCGGACGAAACATATATTTGGGCATCCGCTACAGAATCAAATAAAGCAGCTTGTATCATTGGTTTTCCTCATCGAAAGTAAATTCGTTTTACCTCTCGATGAGGATTTTTTTTTATACTTTAGGCAATCCCGAATACACAATTCATCTATACCAATAATGAAAAAAATAATTTTTAGAGGGCTGAAAATATTACTAGTAATTATCGTCTTAATTGCAGCTCTTGCGGCTTACGGGCTGTATTATGTTAGCTCAAATTTCCTCAATTTCGATAGCGATTACTCGGCAGAAGACGCCAATGTAAAAGAAATTACTGTTGATGATTTCACTTTCACAGACCGAAACGGCAATAGACAACTCGACCTTTACGAAGACGAACGACAGCCTTTAGAAACAAGGGTAAACGATGTGCTTTCTTACATGACAACCGAAGAGAAAATCCACCTGCTGAAAGGCTCCGGACTAAAGTCGGCATTGGGAATGGACGACGACGGCATTGCCGGAGCAGTAGGTACCATTGTGCCAATCCCCCGCTTAGGGCTTCCTACCATTTATTTGTCCGACGGGCCGGCAGGGCTTAGAATAGCCCCCACGCGCGAAGGCGATACCAAAACTTATTATTGTACGGCCTTCCCCATAGGAACGCTCATTGCTTCAACTTGGAATACCGATTTAGCCAATCAGGTAGGAAACGCCATGGGAAAGGAAGCGCTCGAATACGGTATAGATGTAATTTTAGGCCCTGGAGCCAACATCCACCGAAATCCCCTTTGCGGAAGAAATTTTGAATATTACTCAGAAGATCCTCTGCTAACAGGAAAAATTGGTGCAGCAGTAGTAAACGGAATTCAGGCGAATGGCATTGGTACTTCGGTGAAGCATTTTGTGGCGAACAACCAAGAAACCAATCGGAATTTTAACGATGTAATTGTATCTGAGCGGGCAATGCGAGAAATCTATTTAAAAGGATTTGAAATTATTGTGGAAGAGTCGCAGCCGTGGACAATCATGTCGTCTTATAATAAAGTAAACGGAACATATACTTCGCAAAGCAAATACTTACTCACCGATATTTTAAGAGACGAATGGGGTTTTGAAGGATTGGTGATGTCTGATTGGTTTGGAGGGCAAGACGCTGTTGCACAAATTAAAGCAGGAAACGACCTTCTTGAGCCAGGTACCGAGACACAATGGAAGGCATTAAAAGAAGCAACTGAATCTAATGAGTTATCAATGGAAACGATTGATACTTCGGTAAAACGGATTCTTGCCCTGATGCTGAAATCAAATAAAATGAAAAACGATTCATTTGGAAATAATCCTGATTTAGAAAAGCATGCACAAATCACTCGACAGTCAGCCTCTGAGGGAATGGTACTGCTTAAAAACAATCAAAAAGTATTGCCTTTCAAACAAGTAAAAAACATTGCTTTAATTGGGGTAACTTCTTACGAATTTATAGCAGGCGGAACCGGGTCGGGCGATGTGAACGAAGCCTATACCGTTTCCCTAGAAGAAGGGCTTACCAATGCGGGTTTCACCATTAACGAAGGCTTGAAAGAAGCTTTTGAACAGCATAAAATGGCCAATCAAAAGTTTTTTGTAAAGCCCGAAGGAATCAGCGCAATGATGAACCCCTACAGCCCGCCAGAAATGAATCTTTCCGAAGAACAACTAACGCAAGCGGCAAATACTGCTGATATTGCCATCATCACTATTGGGCGAAATAGTGGCGAAGGAGGCGACCGAGTAAAAAAAGACGATTTCTTACTCACCGAACAGGAACAAGAAATGATTCGGAACACCTGCAACGTATTTGGTACAGCGGGCAAAAAAGTAGTGGTAGTGCTTAATATTGGCGGAACAATAGAAACCGCCTCCTGGAAAGAACAACCCGATGCCATCTTGTTGGCGTGGCAAGGGGGGCAAGAAGGAGGCAACTCCGTAGCCGACATTTTGGGTGGTAAAATTAACCCAAGTGGCAAACTTCCTATGACCTTCCCAATTAATCTGAGAGACCATGCCTCCTCGGCTAATTTCCCTATGGACGGAGAGCCGATTGATTTTCTGTCTCTATTCTCTAAAGAAGAAATAAAGGCAGAAAAAGACCGCATCAAAAACAAAGATTATACCCTTTACGAAGAAGGCATTTACGTAGGCTATCGGCATTTTGATAAAAAAGAAATGGCAGTTTCTTACCCGTTCGGATACGGACTTTCCTACACCAATTTCGAGTTGAGCAACTTCAGTACAACACGCGCTAACGATTCAATCAATATTCAGTTGAGTGTAACAAATATTGGTGAAATGGCAGGTAAAGAGGTAATTCAGGTTTACATCGCTAAAAAAGACAGCGAAATAGACCGAGCCGTTCAAGAACTCAAAGCCTTCGGTAAAACCCCTCTTTTAGCCGTTGGCGACAGCACAATGCTAACTTTTAGCATCCCCGTGCAAGAGTTAAGCTATTGGGATGAAGCCAATGCACAGTGGGCTTTAGAACAAGGTACTTACCTCGTGGGGGTAGGAATCTCTTCGAGAGAAATAAAATTAATGGAAGAGATTGGAGTGGTAAACGAGGCGAACGATTAAAAATGAGGCGAAAACGTAATATCTATACTGAACAGAAAACCTCAAGCTGCTATTTCCGCTTTATATTTACCTAATCATAATTTTAACCAAGATACAAAATACAACATGAGTATCACTCAAAAAGACGTGCTAAAAGCACTTTCTGTGGTAGAAGACCCCGACTTTAAGAAAGATATTGTAACCTTAGGAATGGTAAAAGATGTGGATATTGATGGAAACATCTTGAAGTTTACCGTGCAATTAACTACGCCTGCTTGCCCACTGAAAGAAAAAATTCGCCAAGATTGCTTCGATGCAATAAATGCTGCCTTCGACCGACAATACGTAGTGGAAATTAACATGACTGCCGATGTAACCTCTATCCGCGATAAGTCGCAGGTATTGCCCAACGTAAAGAACATCATTGCCATTGCCTCAGGTAAAGGAGGTGTAGGGAAATCGACCGTAACGGCAAATCTCGCCCTTTCTTTAGCCGAAAGCGGAGCCAAAGTGGGCGTAATTGATGCCGATATTTTTGGACCTTCAATGCCGGTAATGTTCAAAACAGAATCGGCAAAACCGGGGGTGGTGCAAATAGGCGAAAAGAATTTCATTATCCCCATTGAGCAATACGGCGTTAAAATTTTGTCGATAGGATATTTAGCTCCTTCCGATAACGCCGTAGTCTGGAGAGGCCCTATGGCAAGCACCGCCTTAAAACAGTTTATCACCGATACCGATTGGGGAAACCTCGACTATTTATTGATTGATTTGCCCCCCGGCACAAGCGACATTCACCTTACTTTGGTGCAAACTGTACCTGTTACCGGCGCAGTAATTGTAACTACGCCTCAAAAAGTTGCCTTAACCGATGCCCAAAAAGGGATTGATATGTTCCGTCAGCGCCAAATCAATGTGCCAATTTTAGGTTTAGTTGAAAACATGGCGTATTTCACTCCAGAAGAACTGCCCAATAATAAATACTACATATTTGGTAAAGATGGAGGAAAAGTACTCGCCAACCGCTACGAAATTCCGTTTTTGGGCGAAATCCCCTTGGTACAAAGCATCAGAGAGGCGGGCGACGAAGGGCAACCCATTGTAATGCGCAACGATTTAACAGCAACAATTTTCAAAAATATTGCCCAAGAACTTGCCAGAAGTATCGCTATCAGAAATTCAACTACGGTAACAGCATCGGCATAAAATATTTTGGAAAGGCGAACTTTTACAAGAAATATTTTATTATCATTACAACACATTATTTATTAACATTACTAAACCTTCCACTAGAGGG
>CAZFQW010000157.1:0-7616 GCA_964521225.1 uncultured Roseobacteraceae bacterium | reverse complement strand
CCCGCCGGGGCAATTGCATTTGTCCCAATGTCTCCATAAACGGTAGCACCTGCGGTTGCAGAAACAGTTCCTCCTCCTAGTTGATCCACCCAACCAATCGTTGGGTCGTCTAATACATAAGTAGCGGGGAAGATATTGGCCGTTCCGTTAGGTACAGTCCTCCAAATTTTACTATTCTGCGTAGAAAGTGTTGCTGCACCATTAAACCATGCCACATCGGTTGTTAAACCTACTTGGCCGATAATATCGATAACAGCCCCCCCATTTTCTAATACAATGGCATCGGTACCGTCGTTCAAATTGGCTACAATTGCCGTCAAGTCTAAGGCAGAGGTCAGGTTAGGATTTGTTGCGCCTGTACCTGCAATTATATAAGCCTCTCCTTGCTGAATAACGATATTGGGGAGTGTTAAAATTGCTGATGGATCTGACTGCCCAATATCAATTACAAGCGTTGCGGTACTGCTCAATGTCAAGTCTCCACCATTATTATTTCCTCGAATCTGATAGCTATTATCGCGCAACACCCCATTCTGAACATCTAAGTTGTTCAGTACGGTAATACCATGGCTATCTAGTCCATCGGTTGCGTCATTCTGCAAGAACACATCATCATCTGTATCTGTTTTGTTAATGATTAAGTTGTAGAATGGATTTCTATTGACTGTAAAATCATCTGCCGGTTCGTCAAAATCAGCATTGGCTGCTGCACCTTCGTCTTCATCCGTTTGAATGTTAGAAGGAGAGGACGTACCTGTAACGATTACCGTTCCCTCCCCTTCATTAAATACGCCCCTTTGCTGCATTAACCAATCGCCTTCTATGGTGATATCGTAATAATCGTTGGGAATTCCTGTGTTAAACTGTTCTGAAAATACCTGACCAGAACGAACTTCAAAAGTACCTCTTGTACTTATATCACCGCCATCTCTAATGACTAAATCGCTACGTAAATACCATGCTCTATCAGTATCAGGATCTAAGTTAGGTAAAATCCCGGTTCCCGTACTGTTCGACTCAAATTGAACGGGACCTTTAAAAGAATTTTCGGGAATAGCAGCACCATTATACTTATTGTGTACATAATGCCCGGTATTGGCACGCGTAGTTTCATCGGTGTTATCAAAATCATCGGTGCTATAAAACTCTGTAAAGCCTTCGTATTGGTTATTCATTAACTCACCCCCTATAAAGTTGCCTCGCATTTGAAACACAAAATCTACGGCAATTCCGGTAGCGGCTAACTGCATAGTACCCGTTTGGTCCATAGCACCATTTGCAACATAATTAACCCCTTCGGCGGCTAAGAGAGTTTCTCCCACACCAACAGCATCTATCCACTCCATATCTTGAATACGAATGCGGTCATCATCTACCGATACAATGTGAGCTGTTGCCCCATTATCTACATAAGGGTTATAGAACACATTGGCAGGAATTGCCGTTGAAGCCCCTGCAAAAGCGGGTGAAGTAGCTGTTAAATTGACCGTATTGTCGAAAGTAGTTCCACCAAACGAAGCGGCATCAAAAATTACAATGTCTCTTCCGTTCGGTACGCAACCCTGTGAACCGGGCTGGTTTCCTGGAGCATTTACCCAGTTCCACGGATTGGTCCAGTTAGAATTGGGCACTATTACTTGCGGTGCGGCATCAAAATCAGAAAGATTAGGGTCGGGTTGGCCGGCTTGCCCTATCCAATACAATACCTGAGGTGCTACCGGCTCAGGTTTCCAAATCGTTGCATTTGGATCGGGTGAACCCGTTGCAGGCGTAGTGCTATCATCTAAAATCACATCGTCCAATTCAATGTCTCCATCAATGCGTAGTAACGCCCCTGCTGCAGCACTCCAACCTGGCACTGGCCCTGTTGTGGATGCATTGCTAGTTACTCGTAATTTTGCAATTTCCACATTTTGCCAGCGGTGGAAATGTGGCTCGGCAAATCTTATCGTTGCATATTCATTTGCTAATGGGTTGCCAGTATCCTCGTTGTTGGTAATCGTTAACCAAGAATCGCAACGAACACGCGCAGTAAAACCTCCTGCATTTAAGGGTTCATTCGAACCGTTGCTCAAGCCATTATAACTATCATTTTTTACAGCAGGAAGTGTGTTAGAGGCACCTGCGTCTCCATCCCAAGGATTTCCTGTGACCTGAAAAATACCATTTCTGGATAGAAGTACTTCGTTTCTTCGAGACAGTCGGAAGTGATCTACGATTGTAGTTAGGTTATCATTAAAATAAAGGTCTGTACCAATGTTAGCATATATCTGACTAAATGAACTTCCCGTACTGTTATCCAAGAAATTCACTAGGGCATCATTACCAAGAGTGATTTTCTGCCCCGTTGTTGGTGTCTGCTCCGTAGATGTAATGACCCCATCAATATTAATAGTAGTTGCCACTGCAATTGGAAGGGCAATTGCCGGGAGTACTTCCGAGCCTATAAAATAAACATCGCCTCTGTTTAGGTTTACATTCCCATTAAAGTTTATCACTGATAAAGGTCCGAATTGTAAGAATATATCATCTTGTGCATTTACTCCATTGTTATGTGGGTAATAGACTGCACTTGCTAGGTCAGGCTCTGTTGTAAAATCGGGCATATCGGGCCACTGAGGTTTAGTTACTGAGCCAACTTCGTCATCTTCAAAGATTGCATTAAAGTTTGAAGTCCCATTGAAATCGACTTGTGTTTGTTCTCCAAAACGAACGTGGTCATTAAAATTGGTGGACGCATTTCCAAAGAAGCTGATAACTCCTGCTGGAGGAACTGTTGCTGTTATATTTCGAGCAGCATCGTAACCAAACTCAAAGCGCCCGTTGAAAGTACTATTGTAAAACTGTAAGTCGTTTACATTCGCCCCCCCTGAAGACTGAATATTTGCATGAGAATCAAATGTATTGATCGCTGCTAGCAATGTTCCAGTTAAGCCTGCACCAAAGTCAACTACGTCAGTGGCTACATCGTCGCCAAAAATATTGTTGGAGGCAATATTGGTGATGTTGAAATTATTATTGACCCCAGTAGTCAAATTCTCATTAAAAATGACGGCATCGCCATTGTAAATGGAAGTATTGGTAGCCCCTAGAGTTACATCGCCGTTGTAGGTGGTGGTAGAACCAATTGTGGGTGCGGTAATGATGTTGGTTAAACCCGTAGTGAAAGTACCGTTGAACGTGTGGGTTAAGCCATCTAGGGTATAGGTAACGTTATTGCCAGCGGTAGTTGCCCCTACATTTCCGTGTACGATAAACGAAGTTCCGTTATCAGTTACTTGAACGATACTATTATTCGCTAAATCAATGGTTCCATTAACTACATACTCTGCGTTATCGCCCGCCGCATTCGATCCATTGCCATCGAAGCGAATTTCTGTTTGTGTTTGGAAATCTAAATTCCCTGAATAAGGAGTTGCTGTAGGGTCTAGTTGGGCAGGTGTAGCTGGCAACGAAGCGGTTCCATCTCCGAATACTACGTTGGCATCTAGATCAATCACATGTGTTCCCGCTCCTCCGTTCGTTGTAATTGAACCGATAGTAATAATTGGGTCAATGGTAGCATCAATATCGCGCACAAATAAATCTGTGTTATTGCCCGATAATGTAATATTCCCCAAACTGTGGTTGGCAGTTGCCAAAGAATTGACAAATGTTAAATCAATAGTATTCCCGACCGCATTTATATCACCTAATGTTTGTTCGTAAGCCGTTCCGTAAGTTGCAAAATCTTGGTCGCCGAGAACGACCGTATTTATCCCAGCTACATTGAAGTTGAAGGTAGTTTCATCGGCATCTAACGTTAAGGCGCCTCCCCTTAAATCTCCTATAATTCTTCCATCGTTGTCTTGGTTCAATCCATCTACAAATAGAGAGTGAAGTTTAGGTCCAACTGTCTCGTTAGTAATAAGACCATTTCCACCAAATACATTAAAATTACCTGTAGAAAGATTAACGGTTCTTGGCTGACCAGATGTAGCAACTTCGTTTGTATCAAAATTTCCTGTGTTGATATCAAAGCCAGCAGCATCAAAATTTCCGTTGACAAAGAAAATAATCCCTGCATTAATGACAACTGCTAGGGCATCGCTATCAATTGTTAAATCGCCAGCTAAGGTAAAGGAATACAAAGTGGGGTCTGGTGCGGTCGCTATGTTTACAAGGGCCGGATAATTTGCAGCTAGTACATCTACCGCAGCGTGCCCATCGAAAATAGCATGAGGGAATTGTACTGTTCCGGGGTCTATTGTGCTTACTTCCGTTCCATTCACCGCAGCAAAGGTTACTGAACCATTGCTTGTTGCCACATCAAATTGGTGTGTATTTCCATTCCAAGTAACGGTTGCGTTAGCAGCAAAATTCCCTGTAACAATTAAATCGCCATTGCCAGCGAAGGTAAGTGTGCCTGCCGAGGCATCAATTGTAAAGTTTCTTGCCTCTGCATCGTAGGTATTCGGGCCTGCAATTACATCGTAATTTACAGCACCCGTTCCAGAGGCTCCATCAAAAATCACATCATCATAAATAGAAGGAACACACTCTCCTGGCGCACCTCCTGAAGCTGCTGCCCAGTTTGTTGGAACTACCTGTGCATTATCGAAGTCGTTCCAGTTGTCTAGCACATTGGCACTCCAAGCGTTGGTACCTCCTACCCAGTAAACGATGCGTTGATTTAGCCCTGCATCTCCCTCAAAGAATACATTGGTATTGCTTCCTCCGTCAGTCCCTTGATATACGTTCATTTTTGCTCCATTAGAAGCATTGATGTTACTCACCGTTGCTCTAAAAAGGGTTTGAACGGCTGTTAAATCTAATCGGGCAATTCCGCTGCTTGAGGTAATTGTGATAGGATTCGTTGGGCATACAAAAAGCGTGGAAATCGTTCCTGTAACTGTATTAGTTCCGTTGGCAGTAGGAGTGAAAGCTAGTGTGCGGTTGTTTCCAATTCTAATATCTACAAAGTCGTTGTTTCCTATATTGGCAAAGGAAATTGTTGCCGCGCCAGAACCAATATCCAATAGTCCACCAAAGTTATTGTTCCCCGTATTTGTGAAAGTTGCCGCCGCATTTCCATTGAAATCTACGGTAATACCTGCCGCAGAAGTTACTGCACCTGCCGCCGCATTAAATGTATAAATTGTGCCTCCACCGGCGAAATCAGCATTTCCTCCGAAGGTTACATCTCCTGAGAAAGTTCCGTTGCCATCAAAGTTTGAGGTGGTGTTAGTACCAAATAACAAATCTCCTTCTACTGTAATAGTACCCGATGCTGTATTGAAAGAAATAGCTCCCCCACCAGCAGCCGGTGCCGCTGCAAAGTTGACTGTATTTGCCGCACCTAAAAATTGCACCCCATCTTCAAAGGTAATCACGGGATTGTCTCCAAAGGTTACATTGCCTTGGAACTGCATCACGCTAGCTGTTAAATCTCCAATGGGAAATCCTTGGGTAGCATTATCTCCTACTGTAAAATCTCCTTGAATGATGGCAGCATCTCTCCAATCTAAAATGGTGTTATTTCCGAACGTTACATTTCCTGTTACAATACTTTGGTCGCCCGTATATTGGAAAGCAGTGTTATTCCCCGCCACAATAGAGGCTATGGTATTTGCCCCAGAATCGTTCATTTCTATGTGGAAATCTGTATTATTTTGCGCAGTAACCGTACCTAGCAGCACGGTAGTTTTATCCGTTGAAGTTCCTGCTTTGTTTATATATAGCTGTCCACCCGAGGTTTGCTTGGTAATATCTCCAATCGTAATTACCTCTGAACCCGGAGTAGTCAATCCTCCTGTGTTTACCACCGCATTGGTTGCCGAAACAAAGTTCAGATTAGGGAGTGTTTTTGTGTCAAGTCCAAGTTGCAAAGTAATGGCTCCTACTCCTGTAAAGTTAATTGTCTCCGTTCCTGCTGAAGCGATAGTAGGTTCTATCCCTGCTGCACCTTCAACTGCTGCATAAGCGAATTCTCTTAAATCCACTACTGTCCCAATTCCTGTAAATGTAATAGCAGAGTTGGTCATGTTTAAAGAGCGAGTTAAAGTACCCGTACTTGTTAACATAGCTGCCGTTACGTTCTGTGTATTTGTTACTACCGTTCCCTCCGTGAGTGTAATACCACCTGTTACCGTCATGGCATCTTGTAACGTCCAATTCGCCCCATTGCCGCCGTTGTCGTTGTTATTCGCCCCGGCATCCACGGTAGCATTTTGACTACCGAAGTTAATACCTCCGGGTAGAATTGCACCATTAAACGTAAGGTTAGACGTGTTGGTGGCACCATCTGAAGTAAGCGACGATAAGTTCAAGCTTGCCCCTCCTACAATAGGAAGCGTAGCACTTTCCGCCAAGTTGAAATCGTCGTACACCCATAGGTTGTTGGCTAAATTAAGCACTGGCATTCCATTAAAATCTGCATCATCCTGCCAAGTGAAATTTTTCACTACCGCATCGGCAGTAATTGTTACGGTTTCCCCTGCTGCGGTGAAAGAGTTATTATCAAAAATTACATCGTCGTAGGCTGTGGGAGGGAACACGCCTGGCGCACCCCCTGAAGTAAGCGACCAATTATTACAGTCGTTCCAGTCCCCTGTGCCACCTACCCAAAAGAGGGTTCTGCCTGCTAATGGGTCTGTAGGATATACATTTACTTGAATATTATTAGTCCCAGTACCATTTATTACATTCACAGGGATAGCACCACTAGCTGTTATATTTGAAACGTCTGTATAATACCAGTCTTGCTGTGCACCTGTAAATTGTACTTCAGCTGGATTACCCGCACCTCCCACAGAGCTTACTCTGGCATTTGGTGCAGGCGCAGGAATTGTACAAGGATCTGGAGTAATAACCGCATCAACCGTTGTGGTACCTGAGGATACTGTTCCTGCAAACTGAATTTCCGCATCTTCTTCAAGTGTTACAACTTCTAAATCAGCAGAAGCAGGCGTTCCTTGAAAACGAACTGTTGCTCCGGAACGAATAATTACATCGGCTAAGTCTTTTGCCGTAGCATTATTAAAAGAAACTATATTGGCTAATACTTCTAAAGTTGCTCCAGCTCCAAAGGTTGAAGCCCCATTAAAGTCTCTTGAAGTACCTGCTGGATTTAAACTTAATGTTGTGCGAGTATTTGATCCAATAGTAAAAGCTCCATCTACCTGAAATTCTCTCCTTACTGATAATGTGCCTCTTCCTGGGTTAACTTGATCTCCCATAGTGAAATTTCCAGAAAAATTTATCTCATTAATTCCAGCTGTACTTAAGTTAATAATAAAATCGTCTCCTACGGTTACATCTCCTTGAAAGTCAAATGCATTATCTCCTGTAGGATTACCATTATAATCCCATGTTAAGCCTGTACCTGCTGTTATATTACCCCTATATTGGCCTTCATTACCATTTATGGTCCATGTTGCATCATTACCAAATAGAATAGTTCCACCTGCATTTGTATCAACATTATTTACATTGATAATCCAGCTAGAATTATTACCAAATGATATTGGCGCATTAAAGTCTGGGTCATCCCCACCTGCTAGCGTTACCGTAGCGAAATCTCCAATAGTAAAGGGTCCATTCCAATCATTGTTATTACCATTAACATCAATAACTAC
>CAZFQW010000156.1:0-7633 GCA_964521225.1 uncultured Roseobacteraceae bacterium | reverse complement strand
TTAATTTCTTGTAGGCATATAATATCTGGAGCTTCTTCACTTATCCATTCCCAGAGGCCTTTTTTTATAGCGGCTCTAATACCATTTATATTATAGGTAACTATCTTCATCTTGCATTAAAAGCCTACTTCTTTGTTAAAATACTCTAATATATGTAATTTAAGGACATTTTCTTGAGAATTAATTTTTAAGAAAGGAAGTTTTTGAGTGGCTTCCCAATGAGGCCACCCCTCTTTATCGATTCCAATTAGTTTATAATAGCCCGAAAGGCTCATCACTTTACAGATGGCAATGTGCATTAAATCTTGTTTTTCTTCTTTGCTGTAAAACTTTTTTCCTTTACCCAGTTCTTGAACTCCAATTAAAAATAAAACGCCATTTAAGTCGGCTATTTTACCAAAAGAAGTTGAAAGTTTTCTAATAAGCACTTCCCATTGAGCCTCAATTTGATTTTCATTAATATCAAAATTATCATTTTGATTATTTTTCACTTTCACTATTTATTTTATTGTAAATACTCGGATAAAATTAAACTGTGTTTAATATGAAATAACTATCTGGAAATGAGATACTTTTTCTTAAATTAAATTAGGATAACTCCTTAGCTTTCATGTTGAGTTAATATTAGGTAGTACGAACAACCGAAAAACCCTACGCAAGTTCATCGATTTATTAAAACTTGTACCGATACAAAGTAAATAAAACTTTTATGCTAAAGATGACATCTTTGTTAGATAATTTAATTGATGTAATATATCCTGCCTGTTGTATCGCTTGTGATAGCATTCTTGTATCACAAGAAAAGCTAATATGTACAGGTTGTATAGTGGAACTGACTCCTACTGATTTTCATAAGTATGAAAATAACCCCGTTGCTCGAAAATTTTATGGCAAGGTGAAAATCGAAAAGGCGATGGCTTATTTTCCTTTTGTAAAAAAAGGGAAGGTTCAAAAAATCTTGCATAATCTGAAATACCGAGATGAAGAGAGCCTGAGCGAAATGTTAGGTTTATGGTATGGACGGTATTTGATTTCAGAAAACTTGAACACTCAGTTCGATGTAATTATTCCAATACCACTGCATCCTAAAAAGCTTTTAAAAAGAGGGTACAATCAGAGTGATGGTTTTGCCAAAGGGTTAGCCAAAAGTTTAAATACAGATTGGAAGAGTGATATTATTTGTAGGAATAAAGAAACGTCTACTCAAACAAAAAAAACGAGGATACAAAGATGGTATAATGTTAAAGGAATATTTTCTATCACTAATAAAGAGTATGTTAGAGATAAAAAAATTTTATTGGTTGACGATGTAGTTACCACCGGGGCTACAATTGAATCCTGCGCAAATATTCTTTTAGCAGAAAATGCAAAAAGTGTGAGTATTGCAACAATAGCATACGCCTAAACTGTTTTTAAACTACCTCTAAAGAGTATAATTAAGTTATGTAAAGAATGTTAATCTAAGTTTCTATTTTTGCATCCTACTTTTAAAAACGAGTTTGATAACCATAATTTATTAAAATGTTAAATCGCCGACTTTTACGAATTA
Source organism: uncultured Roseobacteraceae bacterium (assembly GCA_964521225.1). Lineage (GTDB taxonomy): Bacteria > Bacteroidota > Bacteroidia > Cytophagales > Flammeovirgaceae > CAYUJH01. The sequence goes on along the minus strand of CAZFQW010000156.1, from coordinate 6,084 downwards.
AAGCTATGCAAAGTATCTATGCTTTTATTAAAAGCAGGGCATCGGCGTACCAACTGGCTCGTAAACAAATTTTGGAAGAATATCATGAAGAGTTCATGATTGAAGGTAAAGAGAAAGAATCAGTATTACGTGCCGATCAAGAAAGGTCTATTACATATTTTGAAGATAAATATTTAGAAGATAATTATATACGACCTTCTCATTTAAATGAGAGGTATATTAAAATCGCAGATAATGCAATTAGAATTTATCAAAAAAATGTAGGGAAAGATTATAGAACTACTAAGGCAAAAATGTTGACAGACACACAAAATCTACATAGGTTATATCTTAAGTGTATGCAGATTTTAATTGATGTCGCCGATTTTGCCACGCATAAATATGAGCAGAAAGGCGAAAGTGTACCCAAAGAAAAAAGTATTTATTGGCAACTAGCTTTAAATCCAACGGTATCATTAATAAAAAAGAACGAGGCTTTAAAGTATGAGGTCAGCAAACACAATATTAGCATTGACAGAGAGAATATTGGTAGTTGGTGCTATTTGTTAGAAAAAGATGCTAACTTTTTTGAGTATCTACACAACGAAAGCGAAGATTTTTCTAAAGAAGTAAGAGCAGTGCGATACTTTTTTAAAGATTTTTTGTTGAAGAATGAAAAAGTAGTTGTTTCTTTTGAAGAACAAGACCTAAATTGGGAAGAAAACAAATCTATTCTTAAGAGCATGTTGATTAAAACTGTAAAAAGAATTGATGAGGAAAAAAGTGATGAAACCCCATTGATGGAACTATCAAAGAATTGGGAAGAAGATAAACAATTCTTTGAAAAGCTATTTGTAAGTTATTGGGAAAACGAAAAACTTTACAAAGAACTTTTAACGGACCGTTCTGATAAATGGCCAATGTCTCGGATGGCAGAGTTAGATAAACTTTTGATAGGAATGGGAGTTTCAGAAATGATTACTTTTTCAGGAATACCCACAAAAGTAACAATTAACGAATATTTAGAAGTAGCCAAGTTATACAGTACACCTAAAAGCTCTCAGTTTCTAAACGGTTTACTAGATTCCATAGCAACAGACTTAGTAGCTCAGGGGAAAATAGTAAAGAGTGGCAGAGGACTTATTGATAGATAATCTATACTAATATTAAATGTACCAAACTTATGAGCAACAATAATAATAATGGTTTTTTTACCTTTTTAACAGGGGTATTAGCTGGAGCAATTATAGGCGTTTTATATGCTCCAGATAAGGGAAAAAATACAAGAGATAAACTAAGTTACCAACTCGATAAATATTCTGAAACCTTACAAGAGTTAATAGACCAACTCATGGAAGAAAAGGAATACGCAACAAATGAGGCTAAGACCGAAGGAGAAAAAGTAGTTTCTGAAATAAAGTCGAAAGCTAACAATATAATGAAAGAAGTAGATGCTCTAAAAAGGCAGATTATAAATCAAAATAACTAAATAAAATTTTTAAAGAATAAAAAACCTAAGTAGAAATGAAACTAAGAAACATCATAGTATTTGCAGCTTTAGTAGCATTATATTCTTGTAACCAACCTACAAAAGAAACAAACGAAAATACATCAGTTTCAAAAGCTGAAGTAATCGAAACATCAAGTAATACTCCGACAACAGAAAATGTAGCAGATGCCCCAAAAGCTTTTGCAGCATTTAAATTTGAAGAATCGACACACGATTTTGGCGAAATTGAGCAAGGAGATGTAGTAAAACACACTTTTCAATTTACTAACTCGGGAGATGCTCCTCTTTTAATTTCCGATATAAAAACCACTTGTGGTTGTACTACACCAAACTATACACGCGAGCCTGTAGCGCCAGGGGAAACAGGGCAAATAGATGTGCAATTCAATAGTGCAGGTAAAGCAGGTGTACAGAATAAGGTGATTACAATTTATGCAAATACTCAAAACCAAAGAGAAACAGTTTCTATTACAACATCTGTAAAAGTAGAAAAAGCGATAGAAGGTCCCTTTAAAGTACAGTAATTAATTATGAATATTTTTTCTGCCATTATTCCTTTACAAGCTTCTGCAAGCCCAGAGGTGATGAATGTAATTTTTATATTTGGGCTACTAATAGTTTTTGTTGTATTTATGATTCTTCCTCAGCATAAAAAACAGAAGAAGCAAAGAAAATTTCTTGAAGGTTTATCTAAAGGAGATTATGTTGTAACTATGGGAGGACTGCATGGGAAAGTATCTTCTATCGACGAGCACTCAGTAACATTAGAGGTAGATAGAGGTACTAAATTAAGGTTCGAAAAAAGTTTTATTTCACAAGAAAACTCTATGCTCATGCAAAAATCTACCAATAAATAAAGAGCTTAAAAGCATAAAAAAAGCCTTGTTGTTAATACAACAAGGCTTTTTTGCTATTGGAGCTTTTTATAGCGAATTCTTTTGGGAGTAACATCTCCCCTCAACTCTTTTTGTTTTTCTTCGTATTCAGAAAAATTACCTTCAAAAAAGTTAACCTGAGAATCTCCCTCAAAAGCAAGGATATGCGTGGCGACCCTGTCTAAAAACCATCTATCGTGAGAAATTATCACTGCACAACCGCCAAAGTTCTCAAGTGCTTCTTCAAGAGCTCTTAGCGTATTTACATCTAAATCATTAGTAGGTTCATCCAATAGCAGCAAGTTTGCCCCTTGTTTTAGCGCCATAGCCAAATGTACCCTATTTCTTTCGCCACCAGAGAGGCTACCAACTTTCTTTTGCTGATCAGACCCTGAAAAATTGAACTTACTCACATAAGCACGAGAATTAAGTTCTTTTCCACCAATATTAATTAGTTCATTTCCTTCTGAAATAACCTCCCAAACAGATTTTTCTGGAACGAGATTATCGTGTTCTTGATCAACATAGGCAATTTGAACAGTAGAACCTACATTAAACGAGCCTCTGTCGGGCTGTTCTTTGCCCGTAATCATTTTAAATAAAGTAGTTTTACCTGCCCCGTTAGGACCAATAATTCCAACAATACCGCCTTGAGGCAAAGAAAAACTCAAATTCTCATAAAGCAGTCTATCTTCAAACCCTTTAGCAACGCCAATAGCTTCTATAACCAGGCTACCCAATCTTGGCCCTGGCGGAATAAATAGTTCTAATTTCGATTCTTTCTCTTTAGCTTCCTGGCTCAGAAGATTCTCGTAAGCATTAATTCTAGACTTCTGTTTTGCTTGGCGTGCTTTAGGAGCCATATTAATCCATTCAAGTTCCCTTTGAAGAATTTTTTGTCTTTTAGATTCACTTTTTTCTTCTTTAGCCAGTCTTTTTTGCTTTTGATTTAACCAAGAAGAGTAGTTCCCTTTCCAAGGAATACCTTCACCCCTATCTAATTCTAAAATCCAACCTGCAACATTATCTAAAAAGTAGCGATCATGGGTTACCGCAATTACAGTTCCTTTATACTGTTGAAGGTGCTGTTCTAACCACTGTACAGATTCTGCATCCAAATGGTTCGTTGGTTCATCCAATAGCAGCACATCAGGCTCCTGAAGTAAAAGTCTACAAAGCGCAACTCTTCTTTTTTCCCCACCAGATAAATTTTCAATCTTACTATCTTCTGGAGGACATCTTAAAGCATCCATAGCCCTTTCTAACTTATTATCTAATTCCCAAGCGTTAACTTGGTCAAGTTTTTCTTGAACTTCAACTTGTCTTGTGATAAGACTATTCATTTCATCATCAGACATAGGTTCGGCAAACTTTAAATTGATTTCATCGAATTCTTTTAATAAATCAACGACTTCTTGTACCCCTTCTTGTACAATTTGCTTTACAGTATAGTCTTGGTTTAGTTCAGGTTCCTGCTCTAAGTAGCCAACTGAAAACTCAGCAGAAGACACAACCTCACCTGTATATTGCTTATCAATACCTGCAATAATTTTTAACAGCGAAGATTTACCAGAACCATTTAATCCTAATACCCCTATCTTAGCACCATAAAAAAAAGATAAATATATATTTTTAAGGACTTGTTTGTTAGGCGGGTAAATTTTACTTACACCGGCCATAGAAAAAATAATTGTTTCGTTACTCATAAGTTTTTTTAAAGAATTTAAAACGTGCTGTTGTTTGAAATATCGAAACAGACAGGTTTTATTTGTAATATGTTATGCTAAAGAAAGAATAAAAACGTTTTACTAGCAAATCGTTTCAAGGGTATGAATGACTAGCGCAAGATAAATATCTTTTGCAAGTCTATATTGTTAAAAAGAACGTTATGCATTAAAACACTGAAAGAAAACTCATTTGAATATACCATCTAATAGATATAAATAGAGCATTGCTCGATATTATATTTAGTTTTACCAACAATTAATTTAACCAAAAATGTCAAACTCTGAAATCAACGAATACCCGGAAATAACAGAACACGGATATATAAAAGAAGATAAAGTTTATTTAAAAGGATACCATGGATTCCAAGATAGGGAAGTAGGTATAGTAAGAGAGTCAGAAGAAGAAAGCCTCAAGTATTTCGTAAACCGATTTGAAATGGTGAAGAAAAAAGTGGAGGAGGTTCGAGACGCTGTTGGTGTTTCAGAGAATAAAGGCTCTTTTCTTATGAAGCTAATCCATATGCGATCGTATCTAGCGCAGTATAATGGCTTAGGAGATTTTGAAAGTTTATTTAGCCTCATAAATAATTTAGAGGATGAAATAAATACTTACATCCAAAAGAATAGAGTAAAAAACTTTGATATAAAAAAATCTATTCTTTCAGAAGTAGAAAGTTTAAAAGAAAGTACTGATTGGAAATATGCATCCATTAAATTAAAAGAACTAAAGCTAAACTGGATTAAAACAGGAAGCGCACACAAAGAGGATGAAGAAGATTTGAGTGAAAGATTTAACGAGGCAATAGAATATTTCTTTAATAGACGAAAAGACTTTTTTGCAGAGCAAGCAAGAATAAGCAGAGAGAGAGAAACTAAATATCACTATTTATTAGATGAAGTAAGATTTATCAATCGCAAAGGAGGAGGTCCTCCATTTGTTCAACGAGTTAAGGATATACAGCAAGAATGGAAGTCTGTGGGCAGAATACAGGCATTTAAGTATAAAAAAGTTCTCTATGAATTTAAAAAAGAAATACAAAACTTTTTCTATAAACTGAAAAGCCAACAGGATTCTGATTTTAAACCAAAGACATCTTTAGAAATCAAAAAAGAACTATATGCTGAAATAGAAGAAGTACTTAACAGTCACTATCCAACTAATATATCTCAAATAAAGAAAATTCAGAATCAATGGAAGAACTTAGGTAAGCTATCTGAACCAGAAGATAAAGATTTAAACCTTAAGTTCAGAATTGCTTGCAACGAGATTTTTGAAACACACTTCATAGAGAAAACCGCCAGCTATTTTAATAATGACTTGTACGATATGCCAATGCACGAACAAGCCAAAATAAAAATCAATCTTTTAGAAGATTCCATAAGGAAAGACCAAGATGAGCTAAATGAATTCAACAATAAACACTTTTACGAATTATCTCAGCCTAGAGATGCCAACAACTCCCAGTTACAACAACAACGAAATAACTTTGTAAATAGATTGAAAACTAAACAAAGGATATTAAAGAAGCTTGAAGGGCAATTACCATAACCATCTTTACAGCTTTTTTACTTGTAATAATTTACATACGATGCGAATCAGGAGTTAAAGTCAAAAAAAACTAACTAAAAGCATATTTTTCTGTCATCTCAACCGCAGGGAGAAAACTATAATGTTTACTTGTGCTATTTTAGATTCTTCGCAAGCTCAGAATGACATCAAAATTTATTCTTTAAGCTCAAAAAAAGAGGATTGTAACCCCTGATTCGCATATATACTTCAAGAGCGACCTATTTTAAAGAGTTGCTCTTTTTTTGTACGAACAAAAATAGAATGTGGAGTAATTTAAGGTTAGCGTTCGAGAACACGTCTGCTAGAGATAAATCAGTAACGAGAGGAGAGTTGTTAGATAATAGTGTAAATACAGGAATAATATTGATTATTTATTTCCTTGGCAATCAAGTTTTTACGAGTTATTTGGATTAGTAACAAGAA
>CAZFQW010000155.1:0-7638 GCA_964521225.1 uncultured Roseobacteraceae bacterium | reverse complement strand
TAAGCTATATAATCTTAATTCTTTACGCGATAAACCGCATACGATTAACTTCAGAGAATATCCCTTTAACGAGACCACCCTATTTGCCATTACTGGAGAAACTGGCGCAGGAAAAACTACTATTTTAGATGCCATTACTCTGGCTCTTTACGGTAAAGTTGCCCGCGATTGCGATGTAAAAGAGGTGATTTCTTACGGTGCCGGAGAGGCTTACTCCGAAGTAGAGTTTCAGGTGGCAAGCGGAACGTACCGTGCAAAGTGGAGCATTGCCAGAGCAAGGCGCAAAGTCGACGGCAACTTGCAAGAAGCTAAAAGAGAATTATCGGATATTTCCAAGAGCGAAGAAGGAGAAATTATTACCGATAAAATCAATGATGTTAAGGAAAAAATCAAAGAACTCACAAAGCTCGACTATGAACAGTTTACCAAATCGGTTTTGTTGGCTCAGGGAGATTTTGCTGCTTTCCTAAAGGCAAAAAAAGATAAACGCGGGGAGCTTTTAGAGCGCGTAACAGGTACGGAAATTTATACAGATATTTCAAAGGCTGCTCACGAAAAGGCAAAGGAATGGAGGAAAGAAGTGAATAGTCTAAAAGACCGACTAGGGCTAGTTACACTTTTTACAGAAGAAGAAATTGATACGTACACCCTAAATATTCAGGGGTTTTCCAACGAAATTGCTGCACTAAAAACAGAGCAAACAAACCTAAATAATCAGCATAAATGGTTTGAGCAATTCCATGAAGTTGAAATAAAAATCAAGGATTGTAACCACAGAATCACCGAGCTTTCCCAACAAAAAGAGCGGCTTAAAGCCGATTTCCAACTCCTTGAAAAGCATAACAAAACCCTTCCGTTTCATAAAGCGCATCAAGATTTAAAACATGCACAAGCAAAGGCAAAACAGCTTTCAAACGACACTAGAAACTTACAAGAAAACATTCGAGTATCTAAAAAGCAGTTGGCAGAACAAGCGACTAAAAAGCTTGAAACCGAGGCAAAGTTGCAACAAGCAAAGCAAACATTAACCGCCAGAAAAGAGCCTTTAGAAGCGGTAATGGCAATGGATATTCGCATCGAAGAAATGGAAACTCGCTTGCAGAGCGATAAGGAACAGTATCAGCAATTATCAAAGAGTATAACCTCTTCGGAAGAATCGCTACGGTTAAAACAAAAAACGGCGCAAACACTGCAAGGTAAGCTTGGTGATTTAGTTGAGTACTTTAATAAAAATCAGCATTTAGAGAGTTTAAATGCTCAATTCCCGCTGTTAAAAGACTTTGCATTTCAACAAAAAAAAATTAGTGCTAAAATCAACCAATTGAACCAAGAAAAGGAGAAAGTAAGCAACCAACAAAAAACGGTTGAAGAAAAAATCAGCCAACAAAAAAATGAATTAGAACAATATAATAAAGCATTGCTACAAGCGAAAGAAGCGTTGCAAGCCACGCAACAAGCATTAAATACTTTCCAAGAAAAAAACACGGAAGAGGAGTTAATAGTGCTTAAAGAAGAGTGCGAAATTAAAACCGATAAAATTGAAAAAGCAGAGGCTTTAAAACGAAGTTGGAGTAAACAACAGGAGGCTTTTTCAGACCTTAAAAAAGAAGCCGCACAGCTAGAAAGAGCACAACAGACAACGGAACAGCAGCTTTCGGTAGTTACCGATAAAATTGAAATTTCTAAGGAAGCAGTGCACGCTTTAGAGAGGACTTTTGAGCTAGAAAACAGCATTGTAAATTTCGATGCCACAAGGAGTCAGTTAACCGCCGGCCAGCCCTGCCCTCTTTGTGGTTCAGAGCATCATCCGTATGCTACGCACTTACCCGAAACCAACCCTAGCAAAATAAGAGAAAAACTCGATAGAAATCGTAAGCAGTTAAGTGCCCTAACGCTCCAAAAAGGGGAACTCACCGCAACAATAGAGGCTATAAAACACAATAGTGCAACAAACGCTGAAAGAATTAAGGTAGCAACCCAAGTATTAAAAGAAGCTGAAAATAGCTTGCAGCAAGACTTTGGTGAACATTGGAAGACAATTAATTTTAGTGTGCAAAAAGAAGAGGTAGAAGAAAGCCTTGCCAACATCAAAAACACCTTAGAGCAACTTAGAGTAACCCATAAAAAGCAGCAAGAAAACGCGGCGTTAGTACAGCAGCGAGAACTAAAATTGGCAGAATTGAATACAAGTTTAAATGAGGCTGAGCAACAGTTGTTGTTCGGCAAGCAAGAGTTAGAGCGCCTCAAAACAGAGGTGAACACCAATTTATTAGAGGAGAAAACTGTAAACAATAAGATACAAGAAATTATAGGTGAAAGTAGCTCTAATCGGTTACAATACTCCCTTAAGCAGTTACTTATCGAAATTGAAAAGGAACTTACCCTCTACTTGCAAAGTACTTCGGAGAAAGAACGACTTGAAAAAGAACTTCATCAAATAAATACTGAAATTACTTTTCAGCAGAAAGAAATTGGGGAAGCTCACCAAAAGAAGGAAATAGAAAAGCAAAGACTCACGCAAGAATTTAACAGGAAAGAAGAGATAAAAGGTAAGAGAGATCAACTGTTCCCCGAGGAAAATATTTCTCCGAAAGCCCTCTTAAACCAACTCATAAAAGAAGTGGAGGAAAATGAGCGTGTAAAAAGTACCGTTGAAACCCGATTTACAGAACTAAGCACTGATGTAAAACACAGTGAAACCCGATTACAAGATACACAAAAGCAAGAAGCCACTGCAATTACCCAAATGAGCACCCAAAAAACGCAGTTACTCGAAAGGGTGAAACTGGCAGGATTTGAAAGCTGGGAAGTGTTTTTAACGGCAGAGCTTCCCACAGAAAAAGCGGAGGCAATCCGAACGCAACAAACAGAATTAGTAACTGAAACGGAAAGGGCAAAACAATCGCTTAAAGATGCTAGTACTAAAAAGGATGCGCTACAGGCGCAAACTCCTGCACTTTCTTCTTTGGAAATTGTGCAAGAACAATTGGTGCACATTGAGGAAAAAATTGAGGAAAAACGAAAAGAAAAACAAGAACTGGAATTTAATTTAAAAACCGATAATGATAGCCGAATCAGATTCTCCCAAGAACAAGAGAGATTAAAGGCAATTCAGAAAGAATATGAAAAATGGGAAGACTTAAATGGGATAATTGGCTCGGCAGGTGGCGATAAATTCAGGATTTTTGCCCAAACCCTCACGCTTGAAAAACTGGTACAGCTTGCCAATCAGTATCTTTCCAAGCTCTATGAACGCTATATAGTGGAAGTAAAAAATGACGATAAATTAGGACTACAAATTATAGATACTTACCAAGCCGATCATGTGCGAAGTATGGAAACGCTTTCGGGCGGAGAGAGCTTTTTGGTGAGCTTAGGACTTGCACTAGGGCTTTCAGATATGGCGGGAAGAAATGCAAGTATTGGTACGCTATTTATTGATGAAGGATTTGGTACTTTAGACCCTTCTATACTCGACTTGGTAATTACCACACTAGAAAATTTGCAGTCGACGGGCAAAACCATTGGGGTAATTTCGCACGTAGATGCCTTAAAAGAGAGAATCCAAACTCAGGTGCTTGTAAAAAAACAGAGTGGAGGCGTAAGCACACTTGAAATAATTGGATAATTGAGTGTTAGCTCGTTACTGAAAACTAAAAAAGTCATGTCATCAAAATCTATCAGAATTGAAACCGCACAAAACGTTTTTCTTGAATATACCTTAGCAAGTATAGGAGACCGAGCCCTTGCTTATATCATTGATATATTGGTTACCTATGTTTATATCCTCAGTGTTGTATTGCTTGTTTCGCAACTCAATATTGCATTTTCAAATACATTATGGGTGATTGTTTTAATTCCTTTTCTCTTTTATCATTTAGTGGCAGAAATTTTCTTTGAAGGACAAACTATTGGTAAAAAACAAATGAATTTAAGAGTAATTTCTGCTTCTGGAAAACAGCGCTCTGTTGGTGGTTTTATACTCAGATGGCTTTTCAGAGTGGTCGATTTTAGTTTATTCTCGCCTGTTGTTGCTTTAATTGCCGTTTCGGCAAGCACTAAATCGCAACGCTTAGGCGATATGGTTGGAGGGATGGTAGTAGTAAATTTAAAAGCTTCGGAAAGAGCACAATTGCGCCCTGAGATTCCTACTTTTGAGGATGCCTATGTGATTACGTTTCCCAATGTTACCGCACTTACCGACGAGGAAATTGATATTATTGAACGAGTAGTAAAAAGTTATGGCTCAACAGAAACAAAAGAAGCCGTATATAAACTCAACCAGAAGTTAAAAACAATACTTGATGTTCAATCAGACTTACCACCACTTACTTTTTTAAAGGTAATTATTAAAGATTACCAACACCTTACGAGTTGAAATATCCAAAGTGCTAAAAGGTACTTTTTGAGTATATTAATTTATTTAACATTTAAATTGTAACAAAAGTCCCTGATTTTATGGACGGTACCTACGCAGACTCCTTAATTTTTGTTGGGAAATCGTATTTCAAATATTACCTAGGATCTAATTCAAGTTTTTGGGAGAGGGAGTATTAAATTCGATGATAAAATCAAGTTTATAGATTACAATGGAACAAGGGCTTAACAGTTCAGGCAGCATTGCTACTATGAACGGTTTATTTCCGAACTACTGCCAACAGACAAACGAGTTGTCAGTTTATGGAGATACAAAAGCGTACAAAATATGCGGAACTCCAGTAGCTGATAAAAAGGGGCACCTTACAAAAGTGGATGTAATCTTCTTTTTCTCTCAATACAAATTAGCCCGAATAGATTTGTGGGAACTTCTTTAAGGAAACCTCTGCTGCATAAAAAAAAACAGTTAACGAAATAAATACCAACTGTTTTTGCCGATTTAAAATAAATGTTTTTTATTTCGTAGGCGAAGTTGCAAAGTAAGTTTCAACATCCAAATTCGCTGCAAAATTTTGATACTCTTGAGTCCCAAAAATTGGGGTTGCCGCGGCTTGGAATTTTTCAGCATTTTCCCAAACAATAATAACCGCTTGCGTATTTTCAGCCAATGAAGGTACTCCTTGCTCGCTTAATTTGTAAACTTTAAATTCACGAGCGAACTTATAGCCCTCATAATTTTTTAACGAGTTGAAGAATACTTCACGGTTATCGCCAAAAGCATCTGCTGTTTTGCCCTTACGAATAGCAAATTCAACTACTAAACCATCTTCTTTGATGGAGTTCATATCAAAAGATTTTCCATCAACAGTTTCTAAAAGCGCATAAGCCAAAGGATTAAAACTTGCGAAGTAATCTACCGCCTCTTTTTGTGGCATTAAACGTGCCGCTACCTCACCAAAACCAGCCATAGAATTCCACTCGGTCATTCCGATTAAGATTTTATCAAGGGGCAATTCAGGCACAACGGTGAAAAATGGTGCCCACTTTCCTTCATTTAAAGCGGCGGCTTCTTTTCCTAAAACTTCAACAAAGTTCTTTCTTGTATCAATAAAAGTTTGGTGTTTACCTTCTTTAGATTGATTAATTGCAATTTCAAATATTGAGTTCATATTCTTACTTTTTAATTGATTTAGATTCTCATTCGTTTTGCAACTTGTTATTAAAGCCATACAAGCAAAGGCTATCAAGATTTGTTTCATTCTTAAGTATTTATTGATTTTGCAATTATCTTATCTAAATACTATTTTTGAAAGTAGTTACATTTTTAACTTATAGTTACTTATTTAAAACCTTTGTTGATAATCAATTACTTACAATATGAAAAAAGTTGAAATAAATTCAGCCCGATTCGATAATATGGTCGAAAACATCAAAAAATATGGAGGTTGCCCTGTAAGTACTACCTTGAAAGTAATAGGTGGCAAGTGGAAAACGCTTATTCTCTATTTCATTTCGGTTGATATAAACAGATTTGGGCAATTACAGCGAATGATGCCCGGTTGTAGCAAACGAATGATGACCACACAACTTCGAGAATTGGAAAAAGACGGAATCGTACATCGAGAAGTATTTGCCGAAGTTCCCCCAAAAGTAATTTACAGCCTAACCGAAAAAGGAAAGAGCTTAAGACCAATTTTTGAAAGTCTATCAAAATGGGGAATTGAAAATGTTTTAGAACCTAAAGCGAAGAAAACCACTGTACACAACAATGCACAAAAATAACGGAGCCTTGATTGTTAAAACAGAGGATTTTCATAAAACTTAAAATAGCTTAAGTATTCAGCCAAAATTAAATTAGGACAAGTCCTTAAATTGGTGTTTTTTGTTACTCCTCATCTCCTGTAAACCGTCACCCTGCACTTGTTCGCTTCAGCGGCTCGGCAAGGGTCTGTTAGCTAGTAGCACCACCAAGCTATCTATAAACAGATTCCTGGTAAACCTCTCCCTAACGATTTAAATTTTCTGATTACCGCAGTACGGAATAGCATTTTTTAAACCTGATTGGTTAGCACAGGCTTAGGAGAACCTTACGCTACGGAGTAATTTTTTATTCTAAATTAATTTTTAATTCCCTTTCATTTTTCATTATCCAGAGCACCTCAGCATTGCCCATAGCATCCTCTACAGGATTATGCGTGTGTAAAGTTTTTCTTAAATGTTTCCATTGTGCAAAAGCGTCTTTTTCAATACCACAATATAAATCAGACAGTCTTCTTGATGAAAACCCAAATGGATTTTCGCCTATAAAGTGATGGAAATACCAGCATACAAACATCCAATCGAACCCATTATTATCACTAATAAAAATGGGTTTTCCTTTTGAATGTGTTTTTATCCAATCCCTGAATTCAGCCATTACATTTTTGGGTTCTGCAAAGTGCATTGTTTCTTCTCTTGAGTGACCTGAAACGGCTAATGCTTCTGGCATCCATTTTTCGGAAATTGGCTTTAATTTTCCATAAAAAGTTTTATCTAATTTTTCATCTACTAAAACAGCTCCGAAAGAAATCATTGAATAATCTCCAGAAATTGGACCATCAGATTCTATATCTACCATTATGTAACTCATATATTTACGTTTTTGTAACTATTTATTCTACTGATTCAATTTTCCGAAAAATAAGCTTTCAGCAAGTTAATTACAGCACACATTTCGATTTTTTTAGTAATTCAAAGACTTTTTATGTCTTTATTTAGTGAAATTAAAAGGTACCGATTACCTAAAAAAATAGAAGAAGTGAAAATATTCGGGTTAGCACCGTCAAAAAGGTTTTCAACAGTTCGAAAAAACCATGAGAAAAAGTATTAGAAAACTTACGGTAATAATCAGCTTTTCTCGTCATGAGATAGCCATAATACCAACGCCGTGTTTTTAAAGGTTGCTATTTAGTTTGTAAACTTGCAGCCAAGACAAGTTATTTTATTAAATGATTACTTAACCAATAAACACAAATATGAAAGAAGTTTATATCGTATCGGCAGTAAGAACTCCCATTGGTAGCTTTGGGGGGATGTTTGCTTCACTTTCGGCAACTCAGTTAGGTGCAGCAGCCATAAAAGGTGCACTTGCCAAAGCAGGTATAGAAGCCTCGCAAATAGAAGAGGTATTAATGGGCAACGTAGTATCGGCAAATTTAGGGCAAGCACCTGCCAAGCAGGCTTCTATTTTTGCGGGAATTAGCGATAGTGTTCCGTGTGCTA